>CAIRDU010000189.1 GCA_903877395.1 uncultured Planctomycetaceae bacterium | reverse complement strand
TAGATCGCCTGCGAATCGAACGAATGCCCCGAGTGCCTCCAATGCTCGCCGCTGGATTCGACTGCGTGTTGCAGTGCGGCACGCGCCAAGAGTCGCGTTGAATCCAGCGTTGCCAAACCTTCTGCCGCGACTACTTCGGCAATGTGAAGCCAAGGCAAAGGACTACGCGGCTCGACGTAAGAAAAAGCTTCGTGAATTGTGTTGTCTGAACAGATAAGAAAATCCGCACCCGCGTTTGCCAATATCTGCGCCGATCGAAGCATCAACTCTCCACCCCCCTTGAGATCGCCTCGGTCAAGGAAGTGCACATACTTGGCAAAAGAGGGTGTGTGCACCCAAAAGTGACGCACCTTCCGAACAAATGGTTCAATAACACAACGCAGCGCCTTCAGCCGAGCAACCGACGATTCCAATGTGTTTTGACATTGCCTCAGCATAGCTATTTTTGATGGCGAACAGATCTACTACAGCCCGAGTGTTGCCTGTTTCATTGCGAGAGCATCATTCGATTCAAACGCGATACCGTCGAAAAAGATAGGATCTATGACTTCTTTCTCCCACTGTAGGAGTGCCTCCTACGCAACCCAATGCAATCATGGTAATCGCGACAACTCCCAACCCCTGCACGCTCCACAGGCTCGATGCTTCTCGCGGAGTGCTCCTCGCCGCTAGCCAATGGCTGCTTGAGCATGCCTGTCACATCGCTCCTGGCGATCTCTCGGATGTCACCGTTGTGGTGCCCGGTCGAAGGGCGGGCAACCGTTTGCTGGAGGTGCTTCTGGATCTGACTGCATCTCGGTCGCTGGTGCTCGTGCCCCCGCGCACCGCCACGCTCGGCACACTCCCCGAAATGCTCTACACGCCCGTGCAACCGCTCGCCGACGACGCGATCGAAACGCTGGCGTGGGCTGCTGCGCTCACCGCCGCTAGCCCACGCGATCTCACACTGGTTGCCCCAGGAGTGGGGAGCCACCTGGGGAAGCCGCTTCAGGGGCCGCTCATCGATGCAGCACGGTCGTTTGTGGCGGTTCACCGTGAACTGGCTTCAGTCGGTCTTGGCTTCGATGCGTTTGCCGAACAAGCCGACACGCTCATGCCTGGGTTTGGCGATCACGCCCGTTGGGAGGCGATGGCACGCCTCGAGCGAACCTATCTGGATGGGCTGGCGGCGGAGGGTTTCTGGGATCGGCAGACTGCTAGACGCGTGGCCATCGAACGGAATGAAGTCGCGTTTGACAATCGAATCGTACTCTTGGCGACTGTCGATATCGATCCGCTCCAGCGGCAGCTGCTTCAGCAGGTGACAGGCTCGATCGACGCTCTCATGGCCGTGCCCCCGGTGTTCTCGGCAGCCGATGTTGACGCCTGCTTCGATGCGTTTGGCTGTATTATGCCCGACGCATGGCAGGATCGCCACATTCCGATCCCACTGAACACAATCGCGTTAGTGAATGACACAGACGGTCAGGCTGCGGCAATCATCGATTGGCTCCAGGGGTTCGCTGGGCGATATTCAGCCGACCAGATCACCATCGCGGTGCCTGATGATCAGGTTGCGCCGGCTATCGAACAACACCTTTCCGCCGCTGGCATCACAGGCCGCTACGGTGCAGGCCGCACCGTGCGTCGCTCAAATCCATGGCAGATGCTCTCCGCTGTTTTTGGCTGGCTGTCCCGCAGCGACTTTCAATCGCTGGCAACGCTCCTGCGCTCAGCCGATGTGCTGAGGCTGGTGACTAGACAAACGGGCATCGCGATGCCCATCGCCTTGGCCGATGCGGTCGCCGCTCGGCACCTGCCGCTGACGATCGATCGAGAACACCTCGCCAGAGCCGCCGACCGTCCCAGCGACACTCAGGAAAACATCGAGTTTATCCGCGTGCTCGACGCGATCGACAGTTGGCTGGCCCCGCTGCGTAAGGTGTCGTCGTCCGGCGATCACACCGCGCCGGCACGGCTCTGGACAGACGCAGTGCGAGCGACCGTTGCCACTGCGCTCGACGGTGTTTTGCTCGACCGTGATGCCCCGCACGATCGCGTGACAGCCCGGTCGCTGAAAACGCTTGGCGAAACGCTCTCTGATATGGCGACAATCCCAACGCCGTTGGCTATCGGCTCCACTGCTCTCTCGCAACTCCTGATGACGACGTGGGGCAAGGAGCCCGTGCCTCCCGTTCCCATCGCCGAATCGATCGACATTGTCGGTTGGCTGGAAGTGGCCCTCGACGACGCACCTTTGCTCGCGATCACCAGCGCTGTCGAAGGCTCGCTTCCCACTAGCACCGCCACCGATCCCCTCCTGCCAGACCCGCTGCGAAAGGCTCTCTCGCTCGAGGATACTGGCCGTATCGCCGCACGCGATGCTTGGATTCTTTCGGTGGCGGCCTCCTGCCGCGAGAATCTCTTGGTGATCGTGCCGCAGCACAAAGCCGACGCAACGCCAGCCATCCCCAGCCGACTCCTCTTCCGTCGCGAACCCGATGAGATCGTGATGGCATCGCGACGTTTTTTTGCGGCAGTCGAACCGGAGGTCGCCACAATGGCTCCACCGGTGATAGCCTCCCGCCTCATCGTGCCCCAGCCGTGGGCCTCTCCAGCAACGACCATGCGGGTGACCGAGTTCAAAGACTACCTCGCCTGCCCCTACCGCTACTGGCTCCGTCATCGGCTCCGACTGGCCGCATCCACCGACTGCGCATTGGAACTCGGACCTGCCGATTTCGGCACGCTCATTCATGAATGCCTCGATCGGTTTGCAAAGCAACAAGATCTTACCGCCTGCACCGATACCACACTCCTTGCCACAAAGCTCTCGGATATCTTGGATGCGCTCGTGCGCTTTCGCTACGGACGCAACGCTGCGGCTGCGGTGGCCATTCAAACCGAACTGGCCCGCCGCAGGCTGCATGCGTTCGCCGCCGTGCAGGCGCAGCGAGCCACAGAAGGATGGCGGGTAGTGATCACCGAACACCACGTAAAGGGCGCCACGCTCGATGTGGATGGCGAGCCTATGGCACTCTCCGCACGGATCGACCGAATCGATCACCATCCGGAATCAGACCGATGGCAGGTGCTCGACTACAAAACATCGGCAAAAGCCAAGAAACCGGACAAGACCCACCGGAAGCGGGAGGAGTGGATCGATCTGCAACTCCCGCTCTACCGTCACCTGCTGGCAGAGGTGCCCGGCTTCCCTTGCGCAAAGAGTGCGGGCTCTTGCCTCGAAAACGTAGAAGTCGGCTATTTCAACGTGCCAGCGAGAGTCGAGGAAATCGGCATCCGGGTGGCCACATGGACCGAGGGCGACTATGCCGATGCCGACGCGGCAGCCCGATGGGTGGTGCGGCAGGTGCGCAGGGGCATCTTTTGGCCCCCGAGTGACGGGGCCTCAAAATCATTTCCCGAGTTTGATGCGATCTGTCAAACACATGCCATTCTCGAAGACGCGTCCAGCCAAGACGTCACTGACGATGGCGAAAGCGAGGAGGACTCATCGAATGAGCATGGCATCTAAGAACCAGTTGATAAAGCAGTCGACGGCCATCGCTTCGGCGGCGACCGTGGAACCGTTTGTCACGGTTCGAGCGAGCGCAGGCACCGGCAAGACACACGCGCTCACCACTCGCATGATCCAACTGCTGGCAGATGGCGCGGCGGTCGAGGAGGTGTTTGCGGCCACATTTGCCCGCAAGGCCGCTGGAGAAATTCTGGCCAGAGTGCTCCACAGGCTCGCGATTGCAGCCGATCTGCAATCACCAGACGCCACACGGTCTCTGGCAGCAGCCATCCAACGGCCCACCGCTGATTGCATTTTTTTTCGCGATCTCCTCGTGCGGGTGACGCAGTCGCTCGACCGCCTCGCCATTGGCACGCTGGACAGTTTCTTTGCCACCTGTGTCAACGCATCGCGGTTCGAACTCGGCCTGCCTGCAACGTGGACGATTGGCTCTGCGGCTGAACTGACAGCCCAGCGCCGCTCAGCCATCCACCAGTCGATCGCCAATGGAGTCACCTCGTTCGGTAGCCCTCTATCCCATTCTCCTGCCGCCACGATTGCCGATCTCATGGTGCGAGCCACCGGCGGTGCGACAACCACCGGCTTGGAATCGTTGATGGATGGCATTGTGGGGGATCTGGCCGGCATTCATCGGGAGACCGAACCTGGTGCATGGGATTGGCTGCCTGTGCCCCGCCCTCCGTTGCCCGCTGCCATCGAGGAGGCAATAGCCGAACTTCAGGCAACAGTATTCACAGACAAGCGATTTACTGGCGCGAGGGACGGCAACCTAGATGCTTTTCGACAGACACGGTGGAACGACTTTGTGTCAAAAGGCATCGCAGCAAAAGTGATTGCCGGAGAATCTTCCTATTATAATAAACCAATCCCACCGAATGCCGTAACGGCCTACCGCACGCTCCTGGCGGTTGTTCAATCGGTGATCCTCGGCCGGATCGTCGCGCAGACCCGTGCGATCCGCGACATTCTTGGCCGCTATGCCGAAACCATTGACCAACTCGTGGCCGCCGAGGGCATCGTGTCGTTCAACGATGTCACGCGGTTGGTGGGTTTGGCTGCCAGCGACGGCACGCTGGATGCCGCACGGTGGCGGGGCATTCTGTTTCCAAAACACCTGCTGCTAGATGAGTTCCAAGATACGTCACTGGGCCAATGGCGAGTGCTCGAGCGACTCGCAGAACACGTCGTTTTAAATGGCGGCACCTTTTTTGCTGTCGGTGATGAGAAGCAGGCAATCTACGGCTGGCGCGGTGGCAAAGCCGAACTCATCGATTCGCTCGTTGACTTTTTCGCCCAAACGTCCACGCCGCTGGCCACGCGGCACCTTAGTGAAAGCCATCGATCGAGTCCTGCGGTGCTCGAGGCAGTGAATGCTGTTTTTACTTCGTTGGGCACGTGCCTGCCCCTTTCCGACTGGTCGGCTGTAGCCACGGGTTGGGCCAACGCCTTCGTGCCGCACGCGGCAACGGCGGGCAAACAAAATCTACCCGGCTGGGTCCGCCTGCGTACAGCGCCAGCAGTCGGGGAGGATGCCAACGCTTCGGATAGCCTTCTCGCCGAGGCCGCATTGCGCGCTGCAACGATTTCGCTGGCCAACCCAGGCGCACGAATCGGCGTGCTGGTGCGCACAAACCGAGCGGCAGAGCAAGTGATTGCGAAGCTCAAGGGGCCCGCCCTGAATATCGTGGCCAGTGCTGAGGGGGGCAATCCTCTGGACGATTCGCCCGCCGTCGAGCTCCTGCTTTCAGCGCTCACGCTCGTCGACCATCCATCCGACTCTATTGCACGGTTCCACGTCGGCACTTCTCCGCTGGCAGCGTCTTGTGGCCTATCGGCAACGACGGCCGCCGCCGCCGAAGCCACACCCGAATACCTCGCGGCGATCGACGGACTGCGACGCGAACTGGTCGACAGCGGCTACGGGCCAGTGCTGGAACGGCTTGCAGCGGTCATCGCACCGCTGGGCTCGCAGCGAGACGTTCGCCGGTTGGAACAATGTGTCGAGTCGGCCCGCGTCTGGGATTTATCTGGCGGCGTGTCGCGCCGTGGGTTGCTCCGCACTGACGATTTTGTGGCTGGTTGCCGGGCTACAAGCGTGGACGATCCAGTGCCTTCACCCATCCGCGTGATGACGATCCACAGGGCGAAGGGGCTGGAGTTTGATATCGTTGTGCTCACCGATCTGGATCGCATGCTGGTGCCGTATCAGCCGCGACTGGTCATCGAACGGCCCAGCCCGCTGGCACCGATCAGTCGGGTTTTGGCAGCGGTGGCAAAAGAGTTTCGAGCATTCCTACCGGCCGACTGGCAGACGGTGAGCGAGGAGGTATCGCATCCGATCGTGCGAGAAGCAATCGCCACACTTTACGTGGGCATGACCAGGGCCATCCAAGGCCTGGAAATCATCATCGGTCCTGCGAAGCCGACCGAAAAAACGATCCCCAAAACGCTCGCGGGCATCCTGCGCACAACCCTCAGCGATTCGCTGGCCGCACCACCCAATACGATCCTGCACATGCGAGGACACTTCGCCGATGCTGCGTTGGACGCACTCGTGAAACCCCATCCCAAAGACGACCACGGCCAAGCTCCACGCGACCACATGGCGGCCGACGGCATGGCCGCATCACGCGTGGCAACCACTCCCTCGCTTTCGCTCAAGTCGCTGACCGGAGGAATGCGTCAGCGAGGGATGCCGCTCCGCACGCCCTCCTCGGCCGAGGGAGGCCGCACCGTCACCGCAGCAGCCGCTCTCGACACAGGTTCACGCGAAGCCAAGAATGTGGGCACTCTCTTGCATGCATGGGTTGAGCAGTTCGACTGGTCAGGCAGGATTCCTTCGGACATCGAACTTTTAACCATCGCCAGACAGCATCCGCTCTTGGCAGCGCAACACGCCTCGCTGCTGGTGACTTTTCGCATGATGTGTAGCAACCCAACCGTAGCGGCCTTGCTTGCGGAGCCAAACCAAACGCTGCCCGCAAAGTTTTCGGCCAGCGGTGCTGAGGCTGGTGCGGCAAATTCTATTCTCAAGCGAGAGCATTCCTTCGCACTCAAGGACAAAGAAGGCCTGCTCGTCGGCATCATCGATCGACTCATCATTTGGTCGCGAGACAGCCGCCCC
>CAIRDU010000188.1 GCA_903877395.1 uncultured Planctomycetaceae bacterium | reverse complement strand
TCGGTTTTGTAGGCGAAGGACACAGTCCCGTCAGACAGGACAGCCGCACAGCGGGGCTGTACCGTCGAATAAGTCAGGGTTGCTCACGACGGAATTGGTGAATGTCGACGAGCATTGTGATTTTTCGATCCCTCTGACACATGCATCGCCGCAGAAGGCCGGCAGGAAAAAAGCCACCGCGAGGAGACTTCTGCCATTCCGGCGTCAATGCAGGAACGCCACGCAACACAGGGCCACAGAAGCCGCGATCCGAATGAAAAATGCATCGCGGCATGCGAGACGAGCGGGCAGCGATCATTTTCCCCTACAAAACAAGAGCGGAGGGCATGGGATTCGAACCCACAATCCATTGCTGGACATCTGATTTCGAGTCAGACCGCTGGCCAATTCGCTTACCCTCCAAAAATCGTCTTCATGAATTTCCGCGAAACGCACAAAACAATCGGTGTCCGTAGCCTCGATTCACTGGCAGTGTAGATATCGGCAGGCTACCGCTCAAGTTCTATGAATCGCAGCCGGGGCCCGCTTCATTTCGCGTCCAACGATTGGCCACGGTTATGCCGATTGCACCGGCCGATGACGGGCCGCTGATGGCACCACAAGTTGCCCTATGAGCCGCATCATATCGGCCAGACACCCCGTCGATAGGGAGAAGCTTTTTCTTTTCGTTCCCCTTCCTGCTGAGCGCATCCAGCAGTGAACCCGCGTCGAGCGAGGCATCCACAAATACCTGCACAAATCGCTGGATGATTCGCAGCGGCTTGTAGATGCCGTGGCAGCAGTGGTAATAGCCACCAACTTGCGTGCCCATGCCAATCAGAACGGCCACGAAAATCTGCACGACCGCCCGACTGCCTCCGAAAAGCGAGTGCATGGCGAATGGAATACGGCAACTGATTTGCGAATCACGAGGATGCGGGGCGTGCCTCCTATTCCGGCTAAGCACACGAGCGGCAGTTGGCGTGACAACCCACGGCAGCCGATTGCACATGGCTGTTCTGTGCGACACACAAGCCATCGGCCCGAATGCGACTGCTACGCTGGCTGCGCTGAATGAAGACGCTGCGGAGGGCTTGGCATCTGAAGCCCCGCCTGCCGATCTACCCCAGCATGCATAACCGGAATGTAGACGCCTTTTTGCGTGGCAAAAAGCCTGAGCTTTTCGTAGGCCCATTGATTGCCTGACTGCTCAAAACCTACACTGCAAAGAGTGTGTCCGCGGATGCTGAAGAAGTGTTGCCGTTCCTCACGCCGCTTCCTGTCACAGGCCGACGCATTTTGATGCACGACGGTTCAAGGCACCTTTGGATTCATTCATGCCTGATTGCTCGACAGACAAATTGATTGCACAAAAACATATTCTCATGACCGGGGGCACTGGCCTGCTGGGTTCGTATCTCGTTCGAGACCTCCTCCTCGACGGCTGTGCCTTGGCCCTCGTGGTGCGACGCGAACGCAAACATTCAGCCCAAGACCGCGTTGAAATGCTCGTGCGTTCGTGGGAGCATCTGCTGGGCAAGCGACTGCCGCGACCGGTCGTACTGGAAGGCGATGTGAGCCAACCGCTCTGTGGACTCGGGCGCCCATCGTGTGACTGGATTGAGGCCAATTGCTCCCAGCTGCTACACAATGCCGCGTCATTAAGTTTTCGCGGCGTCGATCGTGGGGCCGAACCGTGGCTCACGAATGTCACGGGCACCAGTCATGTGCTCGACCTTGCGCACCGCACAGGGATCAAGCACTTCCACCATGTTTCCACTGCGTATGTCTGCGGCCTCCGATCGGGCACGGTTTTGGAAGACGATCTCGATGTCGGACAGGCATTTGGCAACGACTATGAGTTGACCAAGGTCATGGGAGAAAAGCAGGTGCGATCTGCTGGCCATCTCACCACCGCAACGATCTATCGGCCTTCGATCATCGTGGGTGACTCACGCACCGGCTATACCTCAACCTACCACGGACCGCTTGCCGCTTTGCGACTTGGCCACACGCTTCTCACGCGAGTGACCAAAGGTTCAACCAACAGCCCAGCCTTGATGTCGCTGCTTGACATCAACCCATCGGATCAGAAAAATTGTGTACCAGTCGACTGGGTGTCCGAGGTGATAGCTCACGCCGTAATGAAGCCGGAGGCACGAGGGCAGACATTTCATCTCACGCACCCCCAGTCGTTAGCAATGCACACGATGGGCCAGTTCATTCAAGATGGTGTGAACCTTTACTCAAACGCTGCCTCGGCTGATGATTCCAGCCTGTGCGACGAAAACTGGTTCGCCGAAAACATGCGGTCGCAACTGGACGTCTACCAGACCTATTTCCGAAACGACCCGATCTTTGACCACTCGCACACAACACAAATCGCAGGCCACATCCCCTGTCCGATCCTAGACATGCCGACACTCATGCGCATGGCAAAAATGGCAATTGAGTGCGACTTTGGACGCTTGACTCGCCCAAGCCCGCTCCCGGCATTCGACGCCGACAAGCCCATGGTTACGGCCCTTACCAGACAGGCCTGAACGTAATCCATTCGCCTTTTCGACTCGACGTGCATTCCGGCGTTCCGCCAGCGCACATGCTTTTTTCCAGCAGTCTCAAAGCAGTCTCCAAGGTCCGAATGGGTGGCTCGTGCCGAAAAGGCACGCTCTAACGCGCAAGCCCCTTGGTGACGCTGGAGACAGCCCCATCCCCATCCAGCTGGACAACTCGCTTTCGTTGTGCCGATCTGATGTTTATCCAAGCCAAAGACCTTTTTCTCCAACGGAGTAGACACACTATGGCCAAAAATACATGGCGCGTTGTTACGCGCGGCGCCGACGGAGAACTCCTCATCCATGATTTCGATTCGCCGGAAGGCATTCTACGCACGCACCTACAGGTCGGCGTTGACGACTGCAGTACTGATTTGTCATTGCGGGGAGCGCCAGTGTTTCGCGCATTAATTGGACCGATGCCCGAAGGCGATAATGTGGTGCGGTACGAGGCACTCGAGGTGTTTGAAACACTTACGAAAGAGTGGTCGATTCCTCGGACCCCGCGCCGACGCTCACGCAAGCCATCGGCCACTGCGCCCGTTCAACCCGCCGAGTAAGTAAGGCAGCTTCCACGCTATGGCAGACACGGTCTTCTCAAAGATCATTGCCCGCACGATTCCCGCTAGGATCGAGTACGAAGACGATCTCTGCATGGCGTTTCATGACGTCTCGCCCCAGGCACCTGTCCATGTGCTCCTGATCCCGAAACAGCCGATTCGATCGCTGGCTGCTGTCCAGGAAGCCGACAGCCCGCTCATGGGCCACCTGATCGTTGTGGCAACGCAACTGGCGCTCCGCCTCGGATTAGAGAACGGCTATCGCGTCGTGATCAACTGCGGATGCGACGGTGGGCAGAGCGTTGACCACCTCCACGTCCACCTGCTCGGTGGCCGAAGCCTCGCATGGCCTCCGGGCTAAGGGGGCACGGCTCACTGCCACCAGCGACGCAGCCGATCGACGAAGCCCGCACGCTCTACTGGTGGTGCGGCGGCCGCCTTCGTCTCGGCGGAGGCGGCAGGGTGCGCCGTACCATTTGGAGTGCCTTCTTCTACATGGCTAGGGTTGACACTCGAGGCCAACTCGGCCGCAGAGTCAGAGATAAACGCATTGAGGAAATGCGGCCAGTGAGAGTCGAGGTCGACGAGACAAGCCCCAATTTCATTCGTTGAAATCCGGTGATCCACCAAAGCCAATCTCTTTGACAGTTGCACTCGCTGCGATTCGTCGAACGCCAGATCAAAAATTCTCACATCATCGATATGTACGCACCCAGGCCCCAGCAAATCCATCCGCACGCGGAGCGACTCGATCCCCTGCGTTGGCAAATCATCCACCTGCAGCACAAACTGCGACCACTCTGGCCCCAGCGGCATCGTTCCAGCTCCCCGGCCCACCACAGCAAAGCGGTAGTATTCCACGTCGTTTTGAATTCCATCGACCGCAATCCGTAGGGGTGGCTGCGGCTCGTTGGCGTCAATCCGCAGCCAGACAGCCACGCTGATTCGACCCGTATCAGGGGCCGGAAATGGGTTGCTGCGGAGCGTTGAAAGGCCGTTGATCGACGAGAAGATCGCCCCCTTGGCCCCGCCGGCTGTCGAGCCGTCCGCCAACGTGAGGCTCCCGCGGGTCGGCTCCAAGATCTCCCAGCCCATCACTGCTCCGGCCAACTCCGGTAGTTCAAAGCTTGGATTATCGAGCACCGTGAGCGGCACCGGCGTCTCCAGCACTGCCCGCCGCCGCTGCAGGCCATCTAACTGCCGCTTGAGATGCTCCTCGACGCTAGGATGAAATGACGCCCGAGCAGCCGTGGCCCGTCGGTCCCCTTCCACGACGAGCGTGCGAGCCTCCCAAGCACGCAAATCCACAGCCATTCCTCCCGTAGGATCGACTGGCAATGCCGTGCCACTGGCGGCATCAACGACACCAGATGGCTGGCCATCCAACGACACATGACCACGGCATGGCACGCCACAAGCATTCACGAGGCATATCCACGTACCCGACTCGCCGGTGTGGCTGCGCATCACGAGTGGGGCTGTCGCGGAATCCACCAGGGTTAAGCCTACAGTCGGCAGCGACTCAAACGCGCGCTGCGATAGAGCGTCGTCATCGTCCATCTGTCGAAACAAAATGCCTGCATCGAAGACGACTTCGACATCCGAAGCCACAATCGATTCGGCCAGACTCCGCCTGCGGGCATCTCCGGTGCGGGCTGCAAACACCTGCACGGGGGCCGCTAGCCCCGCCGCGCCAAACGGACCGTGCGGCAAGATATGCCGCACGTGTAGGTTCGCCGGTTGCTCAACGACCACAACACCCCGCCGCGTTGCACTCGCGACGCTTCTGAGTACGGAAAGCGAACGATTGGAATTGTCGACTGTGCTGCGTTCAACCAGATCGTGGGTGGCCGCATGGACGTGGGGCGTAACAAATATAATCTGGCCGTGGACCGTGATTCTGCCAGGATCTAGCCCGATCTCGCGAAGCACGTCGGCATCTGTTGCCTCGGCTGCAAGCGTAGGCCGAAAACGGACAGCCACATCGCCGGACGACAAAAGCGTGGTAGGCACAACATGCAGGTTCCATGCTGGATTGTGTTCGGCAAGCACATCGGCCAGCCGCGCGTAAAACGCAGCGATAATCTCGACCCGCCACTCCAGCCACGCCTCTCGCAGCGGACCCTCAACGAGCACGGCCCGCTGGGCACATCGCTGGGGCTCGGAAGGTGCTTTTTCTGACTGCGATTCTGCTGCCTCGATGGCCGCCAATGCCTTCGGGCCAGTAGCAGCGATAAACCTTGCAAACGTGGCGTCATCCAGCCCCCATGCCACACCCGGCAGGTGCATCCAGCCGTCGTGAGGCAGCACGATTGCGATGCCACTAACAGCGGCCGAACTGCGGAGCCGGCCTGCCAGTTCGCGCACAAGATTCTCTCCGGCTGCCTGCACCCGAGGATCCAGAATGTTGTAGCGAGGCACAACCCCTCCACGCTCGGTACGGCACGGCCTGCCATCACGACCGACGCACAGGATTCCAGAGGCTGCTGACGACGGCTGCGACAGGATCGCCTCGAGTGATGCTAGCGGTCCGTTGCAGGTGATCGCGGGCACGAGGGCAAGCTTTTGCCTAGCGTAGACCCGGCACAAAACCTCAAGCACATCTTTCGGCACCGGATCGAGCGTGGCATCGAATGACCCGCCACTGTCCCATCGCGGCGCACCGTGCGTGAGATCCGAAGGCCAGGTCGCAGCTCCGTCGCCATATACGCCCACCATTGCGCCAGCTGCGCCTTGCGCGGCAATCCACTCAGCAGAATGACGGATGCCTGTCAGGAATGTATTCCAATCGGCAAGCGACCGACCCACGCCGGACTCAACGCGGGGCACCGCACCAAATGCTGAGAAGTCTGGGGAAGGCACATATGCGTAAACACGACGCGATGCACCCGCTGGCATCGACTGGCGATTGCTGGCGAGGTGCGTCGGCCCAGCCAGAATGCGCACGCGGCCAATGAGTGCTGACTGCCGTGGCGACGCATTAGAAATAAGCAGCAGCGGCATTTTTGTATGAGGCCAAAACACAAAGCTGTGCCGGCTTCCAGCAGCAGACCGAGTGATCCGAGAGGTGTCGTCTGCCTGGGGTTCCGGCACCAGCGGCCTGCTCACTTCAAAGCCGCCGCTGTATGTTTCCCGCACGACAGCCCCTTCCTGCTCCAGCACGCTGAGGCCGAGCACTGCGTCTTGGTCTGGTGGATAATCGATCTCCACCAAGTGCGGCATTCCAGGCGTTACCGCTACGACCATCGCCTCCCACGCTGGTTCCTCGGCTGAAGCTGCTGGGGGTAGTCGCAGCACAGGACCAAACGGATGCGACTCAAGACTGGAGTGCCCGGTCGACAAAAGACCGTTCATGCGGGGCACCATCGCCCCAACGCTTGGCAGTTTTGGCATCTGCACATTCGGCATTGGCACATTCGGAAGCTTCGGCATTGCAATCGTGGGCATTGGCATGGTTGGCAGAGACACCGACGGCATACCCATGCCAGGCATGCGCCGCAGGCGTTCGAGCAGGCGTGGGCTTCCTGGATCGAGCTCGTAGACAACCCGCCACGGGGCTGCCGCTGGCTCCTCGAGTGGCACATCGGCGACGGCCACGACCTGCACGGTGCGTGAAACAATCGGCCTCGACCAGCGCAGCCCACCTCGCTCGATTGCCTCCATCTGGATGTCGTAGACCCCTTCCCGCTGGGGCAGTGGCACATCGAACGTGACAGGATTAAATCGCTGCGGCGGGCGGCTTACGGCGATGGCCTCCAGCTGGGCAGAGTCGGCCTCGTGCAAAAGAATGGTTTGGGTATGCAGATCCCCGCCGCCGGGTGCCGCCTTCACTCGCACCCGCAGTTCCACGGCCACGTTGTCCGATGTACGCGACGGGAGCAACGGGTGCACCAATACTCGCAGCGTCTCCCCGGGACGGCGGACGGTCGCCCCCCGGCGTGAGAGCCGAGCAATTGATGCGGAATTGGCACCAACTATTTCTACGCGGCTTTCAGCCTCAAGAGTGACTCGCAATTCATCGCCCGGCGCACGTTTGAGAGTGACTCGATTGCCGTCGCCGTCAATCGATCGCTGCGTGGGCGTGGAAAGCAGATCGGCCACCGCCACATCCAGCATAGTTGCCGCCGCGTGCTGACCATCCGGCACAAGCTGCACAACAAGGCGTGCATGCTCCCACTCCCCCACCGCCACTTCGACACCGTCGAGGCCGCAGGCTCGGGATTGGTGAATCATAATGACACCGTCATTCGCGTGCACCATCGCGCCGGCATCTGGTTCGGCAGACAGCATCCGCCAGCCGATTCCGCCGGTCGACTGGCCGCCATCAATGTGAATGACTGGTCCAATCGCTGGCCCAACATCTTGTCCATTAGCTGCGGGGCTCGTGGCATCAACTGCAGTGGCTGGTCGCTGGTCTAATCCATGAATCAAACGGATACTGCCAGACCACGCGCGAGGCTTCCCTCCTCCCCACATGATCCGAATGGCCACCGGAGGTTCATCGATCGGCGTCGCTCCGCCGGCTGACACTCCTGATATCCCAACGGCTGCCAGCATCACCGCAGCGCATGCCAGCCATCGGAGGCTCACGCCGAGCCTGTATTCTCGAAGCGACAGTGTGGCTCTGCGGTGTGGCATGCGGTACACAAGAGAATCAGTAGACGGACAAAAACGAGTGATTGGATCTCTGCCCTAGAGCCACAACGCAGACCAGAGGGGGCGGGAGCATAGCGGGGTGGCCGCCCTTGGGCCAAGGCTGTTTCCGCGTTCATAAAAGGCGGTTCAAAAAGCGGTTGGGCCGCCGATTGCCTCTGGCGAGAGCGGCATTTGCCACACCCGCTCAACGTCCCCTTGCCAGGCCGACTGAAGTGCCGCCTGCAATTCCTCGGCGATTCCCGGGCACCGGTTGGCCACGTCGGAAAGTTCAAAAAAATCGTCCGGCTTTACAAACAGTCGAGCCGGTTGTGCCGCCTCCGGCCGCTCCAGTAGCAGATGCCATCCGGGCGTAATCAATGCCGCACCATCCTGAGCCATCACAACAACCCGATCCCTCGCAGGTACGTCCGACGACTCGAGGAGCGTGGTGAGACTGCGGCCCATCTGGGACGATCCCTGTCGCGTGGCACCGATGAGGTTCTGCAGTGTTGCACCCAGATCAGCCGGCATGACAAGCCCTCCGTATCGCTGGCAGGCCATCCAACCAACAGGATCAACAAACACTGCGGGCACATGGACTCGTTCACCATAGGGCAGTCCCAACCATTGTTTTTTTTCGGCGACATCCGAGCGTGTTGACGAGCAGCCGACAGTTCCGTGTAACCCAAGCGGCAACCCTCGCACTCCCATCACGAGTACCCCCCAATTCTTGCCACCTACGGCAAGCGATGTTACGGCCTCAAGCAGCCTGCCTAGCCAGCGATCAAGCAACGTTAACTGCCCAGCGAACACCTGCCGAAAGCCCATAACGAGATCGGGATCGGTAGAGGCGTCGACCGTGAAACATGGCACTCCATCGCCAGCCGGCGGCGATGGATCCTCGGCATCAATGTAGGCATTGCGAAAGCTTTCCGGCGCATCCCACGACACGCCGAGGCTTCCGGCGTGGCACCACACAAGCTGGTGTTGGCCCGCG
>CAIRDU010000187.1 GCA_903877395.1 uncultured Planctomycetaceae bacterium | reverse complement strand
TCAACGTCGGCTCTTTCGACTGGCTAAGATTCTGGGGGGCGGGTTGCCGTTGAGAACACCCGACCAGAGCAATGAGGACAGTACAACCTAGAGAGAAACCTACTCGAGAGAAAATGAGAGAGGAAATGAAAAACAAGTGCCGCATAAATCAAGCTCCAGAAAATGGGTTGCGTGGGGATCGGTTGTGTTCTTTTGGGGGCACGCAGGGCCTTTGAAAAAGGACGATCTCGCAGGAACGCCCTGTCACAGACAGAGGCTTCGCGAGTATACTCAGACCCAATGAATCAATACCTCTCTATTTGTCTACGGATTGTTTTTCTCTGAACCAGACCGTTTTTGGTGAGTCTCTTTCATTCCGAGATTTCATCGTGGGAAAAGTGTATTTTATTTTCTGCCTTCCCGTCACTGGAGTATCACCGAGGATGCCCATGCCACACAACTCGCATTTGAATCTGCGCTGTGGATTTTTTCGCCCTGCTGTCACTCTCCTGATAGGTGCCGTGATAGCGACATCGTCGCCTATGATTTTAGCCCAGTGGGGTGGCGGCCGGGGGCGAGGCGGCATGGGCGGGGGCTATGCGTCGACGGCCCAGCAGGGGGCCGACTACGGAATGGCCGCGGTGGTGCGAGCCCAAGGCTATGCCAATCTTCAGAACTCCGAGGCTGCCAAGAATTGGGAGCAGGCCAAGACGGAGGAAATCCAAAATCGGATGCGGTGGACCGAAACATACTTTGAAATGCGGAAAACAAACACCGCTGCAAGGGCGGCCGAAGAAGGGCCGCCCGTCACGCAGGAGCAGGCGATTCGCATGGCAAAAAGTGCCGCACCACCGAGGTTAGGTTCTACGCAACTCGACCCAGTGACTGGCCACATCGACTACCCGATCGTGCTCATGGATAAAGTCTTTATCCCCTACCGCACCGATCTCGACAAGCTCTTTTCCGATCGCGCAGCGTCTGGCGGCAGTTTACAGTACGAGGATTATCAGTCGATTCAGCACACAATCTCAAAATGGATCGATGTGCTCAGGGCGCACGTCAAGGACTATCCGGCTGGGGATTACGGCCGGGCTCGGACGTTTCTCAATAGCCTGATGCACGAAATCACATTTCCGGCGGGCTAGCGTTCGACGCAGGCGGATATTCCCCGAACTGCTATTTCCGTTGAAGTCCGCTGGCGTGGGCCTCGATAGCCCGCACGCGGCCCAGGAGTGGAAGTGAGGCCAGACGCAGCAGGCTCGATATCGCAAAGACGGTGACGTAGGCGGTGCGATCTTCACCCATGGCCCGCAACACGACTCCACCTGTGACGGCTCCTGCGACTGTCGCAATGGCAAGTCCAAGATTGTAGGCCGTGACCACGCCGGTTCGCTCGCGGTGCCCGACGGCATCAAAGAACAGCAACATGATGGCGAGTTCATAGCTGGCCCAGCACACACCCGCCAGCACCTGAACGCACACGAGGTAGCCGACATTCGAGGACGGCAACCAGAGCAGTGCTAGGGGGATCGTCGAGAGCCCGCCAATCCAGAGGAGTCTCACTGATCCAATACGCGATCCCAGTCGGCCGAGACTGGGCAATGCGAGCGCCTTGGCGAGGACGCCCATGCCCGCAACGAGCATAAATGCCCCGTACGAAAACCCCAGTTCGCGCAGCATGTAGGGAGTGAAGTATGGCCCCGCGCACTGGGCAGCAAACGCAAACGTCCACAGGTAGCTGATGAGGGCCCCCGAGGGTGAGGCCGCCATGATCGAGACTGCTGTTTTGAGTTGCTGAAGCATGTGCTTCGGCGGCGATCCTGGCTCCGACTTGTGACCCAACGGTCGCTCCAGTTCCCGGCAGGCGATCAGGCATACGGTCGACATCAGCCGGCATGTGGCGGCCAGTGCGAACAACACGGCAAAAGCCACGAGCGTTCGGTCGTAAGATTCACCAATCTGCAGGACAATACCCCCAACCATAAAACCAAACAGAATGCCAAACTGTCCGAGGCGGCTGCGCTGTGCAAAATAAGCCGTACGAATATTCACAGGAATGAGCGTGCCTATCCACGTGCTCCACGCAGGCGCAGAGGCCATTCCCGCTGCCCAATACACGCTGGCTGCGATAAGCAACTCGGGGAGATTCGCCTTGCCTCGTAGTGCCCAATACACCAGAGGCAAAAAGCTGAGGGCTTGAACGGCCACACAGAGAATCACCCACCCGCGGTTTGTGCCCAGCCGAGCCACCGCAAGCGGGGTCACCAACTGAAAGAAGGCTCCAGCCAGAAGCGGCACGCTGGCCATCATCCCAGCCGCGACTGGCCCCATGCCCAACGCCAACGCAAATGCCGGAATATACGTCTCGCCGCATCCCACCATCACGCTAAACGCGGCCGCATCGGCAGCCGACGCCACCAAGTCGCGACGTAAGCCCGCCTTCGGCAGCAAACGGTGCGGCACCGCATCAATCATCTTTGAAAGGAATGCAAACAAAACGGTGTGCCAATCGAAGGGCGAACGCGGAGTAATTCCGGAGATCGCAGAGG
>CAIRDU010000186.1 GCA_903877395.1 uncultured Planctomycetaceae bacterium | reverse complement strand
CCGTCGATAAACTGCACGAGGCTGGCCACCGTTTCGTTGCCCGCCAGATGTGCGATGTCGACTCCCTCAATCACGCGTGGCGGGGCCTTGAGCCCCAGTACCTTTTCAAGGCCAGCCAGCCCCTTCTTCGGGTCGACCAGAAAAACTTCCGGCTGCACGTTGTCTTCCAGGTCGCCCCGCTGGTCGAGCGTTTCGAGCAGCCGAATCTCATCGCGGAGCCTTGCCGCTTTCTCAAACTCCAGCGCAGCAGAAGCCGTCAGCATGTCTTGCCGCATCTCCTCCAATAAACGCTTTTTGCCCCCCTCGAGAAAGGTTTTGAGCCGGGCTATATCGCGACGGTAGTCCTCCTTGGATATGCGCAGATTGCAAGGCGCCGTGCATTGATCGATCGAGGCGAGTAGGCACGGGCGAAACCATCGCCACTGTTCATCGTGGGCGTCGATATCGAGCGTGCAGGTGCGAAACTTGAAAATGCGCTGCAGTACAACGATGGCCCCACGCAGGCTGCCGGCACTCGTGAACGGCCCATAGAGCTTCACCCCTTTGTGCCGCGGGGTGCGAGTAAACTCGATACGAGGATAATCCTCGTGGGTCGTGATCTGCAGGTACGGAAATGTTTTGTCGTCCTTGAGATCGGAATTAAACCTCGGCTGCACGTCCTTGATGAGCCGGCTTTCCAGCAGGAGTGCATCGACCTCGCTTTCCGCTTCTAGGTAGTCGATGTCGCGGATCTCAAGCACGAGATCCGCCGTGCGACGGTCGTGTTCGGCGGCTTTGAGAAAGTAGCTCGAGGCGCGGGCCCGCAGATTTTTTGCCTTGCCGATATAAATCACCCGCCCGGCTGCATCTTTCATGAGATACACGCCGGGCGTCTGCGGAAATGATCGCACTTTTTGCGCCGCCTCGGCGGCGTCGGGCGACGCCGTCATTTCGTCAGTATCCGCAGGCGTTGTTTCAGAGTTGGCGGGGTCTTGAGAGTTTGGATTCACGGTGCTTTTTCGCGGCGGTGTGCGGGCCGGGTCTGGGCGAGCGTCTCGTCAGAACAGGGGTTCAATCCCCAGCCAGATTCAAATCAACGGCAATGGGGCAATGATCGCTGGCATATCCTGACGGCGGCGAGTCCTTTCTGAAATCGTAGTCGGATCCGGGCATCGGAGTACCCAGCACGAAGTACGATCGCGGCACGGCCCGCCGCGTCAACGCTGGCGACATCAGGATAGAGTCAATCGATCGATAGGTCAGATGCGTGATGTAGAGCCGCCTGGCCGCTGATGCAGCAGCTTTATCTGTGGTCAGCGGGCCTGACGGCTTATCGGCCTCGGGCCGAAACACATACGCGCTCACCAGTCCGGCAAACGCCTTGTCGCGATAGAGTTTGGCGGGTTTCTGGTTGGGTGTGGCGTTGAAATCACCGATCACAGCCAGCCACGCATCCGCTTGGAGAGCCAGATCTGCACGCACCATTTCGTTGACTCGCAGCGACTCTAGGTCGCGGTGGTATGCTGTCGCCTTCCCACCCGCTTTGTGATGCACCACATACACCGTCAGCGAGTGCCCATCCGGCAGACCGATCGTGGCCTTGAGTGGACTGCGCTGGAATGTCAGCTTCTCTTTTTGAGTGGACTTTTCTCCCCAGCCCTCTTTCTGGCGTTGGGCCAGATCGGTCGGAATGTATTTTTCCATGGGTGACAGATCTTCGCTGGCCCAGATCTGCACATTGCGGATGGGAAAGCGGCTCAGCAGGGATTGCTCGACGCCGCGGTAATATCCCACATCTTTGCTGGCTAGAAAATCGTAGCCCATGTCCTTGAGGTAGGTGTCGCGAAACCATCTCAAGGCGTCTTCGCTTTCGACTTCCTCAAGCCCCAGTACATCGGCGTCGAGAGCATGGATGGCTTGTGCCAAGGCGGCGCAGCGATCCGGGCTTGTCTGCATGGCGAGGTCATCGTATTCGCCTTGCAAGGCGGGGTCATCGATGCCGTCGAAAAAATTCTCGACGTTGTACGCGGCCAGTCGGATTGTGCCAGCGGCCTTTGCGGGGGGAACTGGACAGCCAAAAAGGATCCCCGCTGCCCGCACCGCTGGCTTGGCTCGTGGCACTGGTTGCTCTGCAATCGCCGCCGTGAGATGCCCGCAGGCTACCGCAACCACGAGCAGACAGCATCGCGAGGGCTTTGGCGTAGGCGGCATGGTGTTGACTGCACTGAAATGACGAATCGGTGCTCGGAATCAGGTGCCGCAAAACGTCTCGTAGGCGCAGGCCCCCGGCGGCGGTGGCTCTTGGTACTCGGGACGATCCGACCTGTCATCATAGGGCTTTGCCAAGACGTCGAGCAACCGCTGCACAACTGTGAAATCCCGATCGTTGGCCGCGGCGATCAGCGATTCTTCAACCTTGTGATTGCGTGGAATAAAGGCCGGGTTGTGGCTGAGCATGAGGCGTTTGGATGCGTCGAGTGATTCGGACTGCCGGCCGAGGCGTGCTCTCCATCGCTCGTGCCAGAGCCGAAAAGCTGGATCTGCCAGAAGCGCATGATCGGCGAATGATTCTGTGCACAGATTGCGAAAGGTGTTTGTAAAATCGGCCTTGTGAATGTGCATCAGGGTGAGGAGATCGTCGACGAGAACAGCGTCAACCGTTTCTTCATTGCACAAGCCGAGTTTGCTTCTCATGCCTTTGAGCCAGTGGTGTTGGAAATGCGAACGGAAGCCCCCAACGGCATCCGTGGCATGTTTCACGGCCAGTTGTTCGTCGTCGTGCAGCAGCGGTAGAAGTGATTCGGCGAGCCGAGCCAGATTCCACTGCGCGATGTGCGGCTGGTTGCCGTAGGCGTAGCGGCCGTGCTGGTCGATGGAGCTAAATACGGTGGCCGGATCATAGGCATCTAAAAAGGCGCAGGGGCCATAGTCGATCGTCTCGCCGCAGACCGCCATGTTGTCTGTGTTCATCACGCCGTGGACGAAGCCCACGTGCATCCACTGTGCGACCAATGCCGCTTGCCGCTGGATAACCGCTTCTAAAAACGCCGCGTAGGGATTTGCGGCATCGGCAAGAAGTGGGTCGTGGCGGGCCAGCGTGTAATCAGCGAGGGCGCGCAGAGAGTCTTTGTCTCCTCGGGCCGCAGCCCACTCGAACGTGCCCACGCGGATGTGGCTGGCCGCAACCCGCGTCAGTACGGCGCCGGCAAGTGGCTGTTGGCGATAGACGGTATCGCCTGTTGTCACCACGGCCAGACTGCGAGTGGTTGCAATCCCCAATGCGTGCATCGCCTCGCTGATGATGTATTCCCGCAGCATCGGCCCGAGGGCCGCGCGTCCGTCGCCACGACGCGAAAACGCGGTTGCCCCAGCCCCTTTGAGTTGAATATCAAACCGCCCGCCTCTGGGGGTGATCTGCTCGCCGAGCAAGATTGCTCGGCCATCGCCTAGCGTGGTGAAATGCCCATACTGATGCCCCGCGTAGGCCTGCGCGATCGGCTCTGATCCTACCGGCAATGCATTGCCGGCAAAGATCGCCGCGGCTTCTGGTTGAGCCAGCGATTCTGGATTCAAACCCAGAGACTCGGCCAGCGTTCGATTCCACATGACCCAGCCCGGCCGGCTGACCGGCACCGGTTGGGCCGGAGCATGAAAGATCTCCGGGAGCCGGGCATAGGTGTGTTCCAAACACCAGCCATCCGTTGCAGCAGCAGTGGGAGTTTTATGTGTGTTGGGCATGGTGGGCATGGGTGCGCATCAATGGATGCAGAGACAAGTCAATCAGTAGAGCAATATGGCCAAGGCACTCGATGATTGACGCAAGCAATGCGTTATACACCCGCGAGGTGCCGCAAGTCGCGTTCCAGGGCGTCTAGGCGAGCTACCAGAATTGTTTTTACAGAAGCCAATTGGCTACCCTCGCACGGTGGCGACACTGCGAACAGATAAAACTTGATCTTGGGCTCTGTGCCAGAGGGCCTCGCGGCAACACAATTGCCGACGGCCGGAAAGCGTCCTGTTTCCGGGCTGCCTGCCGCCGGGTTGAGAGCCGGGCTGCCAAAAAGATCAAACATCACCAGATCACCCTGCGATCCGGCTAGTGGCACAGCAGCACTGCCCGGCGTAGAGGAAGTGAGGGTGGCGTAGTCTCGCACACGTACAACGTTGAGCCCTCCGAGGGATTGTGGCGGCTGTGCTCGCAGTGTTGCCATGATCGCACGCATGCGGTCCATGCCGGCAGCCCCCGGGAGCGTCACTGACACTTGCCGCTCCAGATGGGGGCCATCGATGCAAAACAGTTCGTCGAGCTTTTGATGTAGCGTTCGGCCAGCCGACTGGAGCGATGCGGCGAGTTCTGCAAGCAACAGGGCCGCTACGCTGGCATCTTTATCGCGCACGTGCGTGCCGGCTAGATAACCGTGGGATTCCTCGCAGCCGAAGAGAAAATGCTCCGGGCCGATCTCGTCGATGGCCTGACCGATCCACTTGAAACCGACTTGCAGCGTATCGATCGCAGATGCGCCGTACCGTTCGGTGATGCGTCGCACCATGCCGGTCGTGACAAGCGTGGTGACAACACAATCGCTGGCCTTCAGGTTTCCACGAGACTGGCGGCTGGCAAGCACCCAGTCCACCAGCAACGCCGCCAGTTGGTTGCCCGTGAATGTTTCCCATGCACGGTCCATGGCAGTTCCCGTCAGCATCGACAGCGGTGCCGCGGCGCCGAGCCTGTCGCAATCGGGATCGCTGGCCAGCACAAGATTATCGCCGCACTGGACGGCCTCTTCGATTGGCCCCGCCATGACCGCAGGATTCTCTGGGTTGGCCACTCGGCCCGGCACGTTTGGAAAGTCGCCATCGGGATTCGCTTGCGGCCCGTAGAGCCGGAGTTTGTGAAAGCCTGCTCCCGTAAGCACAGGCACGACGGCACTTGCCCCCACGCCGTGGAGCGGTGTGTAGAGGATCGACACATCGCGAGGTCCGGCCGTCTGCTGCTCGAGAACGGCTGCCACAAAGAGCGGATCAATTTCACGTTCTACGAATTGCACACGCCCATCGGCCACGCCAGCGTCGAAGTTGTCTCGCCGGATGCCTTCGACTCTCATGACGCGGTCGATGATTCCCTTGTCGTGCGGAGGCAGCACCTGCACGCCACCAGCCCAGTAAATCTTGACGGCGTTGTCGCTCGGCGGGTTGTGGCTGGCTGTCACCATGATGCCGCAACTGCTGTGGGTGTGACGCACCGCAAACGAGAGTTCGGGAGTGCTGCGGAAGCCTTGCAGAAAAAAGATCTTGAAGCCGGCTGCCAGCAACACTTCTGCGCAGAGCTTGGCAAAATGTTCCGAGCGATGCCGCGTGTCGTAGGCAATCGCACAGGAAGGAGTGGCTGCCGCAGGGAGCACGCTGCGGACATAGTCGGCCAATCCCTGCGCGCTTTCGCCGATCGTGCGGTCGTTGATCGCGTTGGATCCCACCGGATACATCTTGCCGCGACGGCCACCGGTGCCGAAGGGGATCACCGTCCAGTAGGCGTCATCGAGTTCTTTCCAGAGCCCTTGATCGATCCGCATCGCCAGTTCTTCGGCAAACTCGGTATAACGTGGCTGCGTGAGCCAGTCGCTCATCATGCGGGCTGAGTGTTCTGTGATTGTGCCGGCGGCCCGGGCCGCTTGGATAGCTGCGAGGCGTGCGTGCTCGGTGGAATCTTTGGCAGGCGTCATCGTGCAAAACTCTCCGGGCTTTGGTTGGATCTAGCAACAGGATGTGGTGAGGAAAACTCCTAGGCTCTTTTATACTGTCCGTTTATACTCGCGGCTCAGAAATGACACACCCTTTGCACGACACACTCATCGTCAGCGTTTCAGGGTTGCGCGGTGTGGTGGGCGGCAGCCTCACCGCCGATGTGGCCCTGCGTTACGCCGCCGCGTTTCTCTCCACGCTCCCACCGGGTCCGATCGTGATCGGCCGCGACGGCCGCCCCTCGGGGCCGCTCCTTGCCACAGCACTGTCTGACTTTGTTACTCGGCAGGGCCGCGACGTTATCGACTGCGGCGTTGCCGCCACTCCCACGCTGGGCATTGTGGTGCGGGCCGAACGGGCCGCTGGCGGCATCCAGATTTCGGCCAGCCACAATCCGGCCCGCTACAATGGACTCAAGCTTTTTTCTGCTGAAGGCCGTGTATTGCCGGCTGCTGCTGGGGCCGATGTGCTGGCCAGATTTCATGCGCACGTTTCTGCGGCATCTGCAGCGTCATCTGAGTACAACGCTTCGCAGGATCAGGGAATTGAAGGCGTGCCACTACGGGGGTTGGTGCGGGCGGGAGATGGTACGGCGGCCCACGTCAGGTTGGTGGCTGCGATTGTTGACGTTGCTGCAATCCGGCGGCAAAGCCCTCGCATCTGGTTGGACAGCGGACACGGGGCCGGCAGCTGCGTGGCTCGCGCGTTGTTCGAGCATCTGGGGTGCGAGGTTGTCATCGAAGGGGGCACCCCCGATGGCCTCTACGAACATGAGCCGGAGCCGACGGCCGAAAATCTGGCCGCTCTGCTGCCACACATCCCTGCAGCCGGTGCCGACATTGGATTCTTTCAAGACCCCGATGCCGATCGGCTGGCAATCGCCACAGCCGATGGCCGGTTTATCGGCGAAGAGGCCACGCTGGCACTGGCTGTTGATGGCGCGCTCACGAAGTCGGCAGGCCCCATTGTTGTGAATTGTTCCACCAGTGGCATGGCAGCCCTCATCGCCGCAAGTCACGGCGTGCCTTGCCACGTATCGGCAGTAGGCGAGGCCAATGTCGTCGACAGGATGTTGGCCACCGGCGCTCTTTTGGGCGGTGAGGGCAATGGAGGCGTGATCGATCCTCGCGTGGTGTTGGTGCGAGACAGCTTTGTGGCGATGGCACTGGTGCTCGAACGAATGTGTCTGGGCGAGCAACTCCAAACGATCGACTCGCTGGCCCGCGGGTTGCCGCAGTTGGTCATGAAGAAGACAAAAGTCGATCTCTCACCGGAAATTCGCGGCGACGCCCTAGCCGTCGCGATGGATCGCATTGCAGCGGCGTTTCCGGCTGCGATCGTGAGCCGACTCGACGGCCTGCGGCTCGACTGGCCTGGCGGATGGCTGCTGGTGCGATCCAGCAATACAGAGCCGATTGTGCGCATTGTGGCCGAGGCCACAGACGCCACAGTCGTGGAGGAGGCCCTGGCACGGGCCACCGCTGCGCTCTTAAAAATTCCATTTCCAACCCTCGTTTGACGAGCCCTAGGGTCGGGTGAAGTTGACGCGAGTCGGCGTATCCTCGCATCGAAGCGGAGACTTTACCCGCCCCCGGCGGCTCCCTGCCACACGGCATGTGCGTTGGCTTTGGTGCCGACTGAATCAGGCGTGCTGTGGCCCATCGCCTCGGTTCGTGCGTGCGCCACGCGGATTGAGAACCAGTTCCAACCCCCGGCGGCTCCCAGAACTGCTCTCGGCAGAGCGTGCAAAAACAGGCAAAATCCCGATGATTCCAGCAATCAATATTTTTTTGTGACACGCCCGGCCGCTGCGGCATCTCATTGATTGGCGGCCGGAAGTGGCAGGCTGAAGGACACAATGCGGTTGAACGCTGACGCAGCCACACTTTCCGGGATGCCAGTGGAACTCACCGACGAGCAACTGTCGGCGCAGGCGGCAAGAGAGGGTTCTGACGGGGCGGCGTTTACGGCCTTGATGGAGCGGTTTCGAGAGCGGGTGTGGCGGGTGTGCTGGCGGCTGATGGGCAGCGTGCAGGATGCGGAAGACGCGGCGCAGGAAGTGTTTGTGCGGTTGTTTTTTGAGCGAGGAAAATTTGCAGGGAGATCGAGCTATTCGACGTGGTTGCATGCGGTAGCTATTCGGACGTGCTTGATGCTCAGGCGATCGCGGTCGCGGCGCATGCGACACGAAGAGCCGGGTAGTGGTGAGCGGATCGATTCGCAGGCAGACTCAAAGGCTTCGGCCACTGCAGCAGTCGATGCGACTCACGACATCGCGAAACTGCTCGAAGGGCTTGATGAGGAAGACAGGGCGCTGGTGCTGATGCGGTTTGCAGAAAATCACGACTACGAACAATTGGCGGAAATGTTTGGAACGACAGCCGGTGCATGCAGGATGCGGATCAGTAGGATTCGTGAAAAGCTCTCTGCTGCGGCTCGTCGGATGTCGGGCGAAACAGAAGAGAATCAACGGAACTAATGG
>CAIRDU010000185.1 GCA_903877395.1 uncultured Planctomycetaceae bacterium | reverse complement strand
TGTGGGGTAACTCTAAGCGTACGGTTGTCGGCGATGAGTTCTTGGTTAATTGACCCTATTGGGTACTCAACTGAGTGAGCTTTGAGTGACCCCTGCGGAGCGAATTGTTTATGGCCATCCCGTTTCTTTTTTTGAAGCGATTCAAAACGAGGCCTCGTCGGCGTTTTCGCTTGCAGAAGGAGCGACTGGGCGGCTGGGAGCAACTGGGCTTTGGCGAGAGCTTGGGGTTTGGATGCAGCGGGGTTGAGTCGCTTGAATCTCGCGTGCTGATGGCAGCCGATCTGGCCGTCGACATCAGCGACTCGCATGCCTTTTATTCGCCCGCCACGCAGATCACGTACAGCGTGGTTGTCAAAAATATCGGTGATCTAACGGCCACAGCGGCCACAGTCGCCACATCGCTGGCCAGTGGGATCACGCAGCAGACGTGGACGGCCGCGTATTTTGGCGGCGCTTCTGGGCCAGCGGTGGGGGCGGGCAACCTCAGTGCTACCAACGCCACGATCACCGTTCCGGCGGGCGGGAGTGCCGCATTTAATATCGTTGCCACGATTGGTCCGAATGCGACAGGCCCGCTGACATCCACGGCCTCTGTTTCGCTGGCCAGCGATGCCGATCCGACCAACAACGCGGCCTCTGATACCAACGCCTTTGTGCCCAAGGCGATCGTACTCACCGACGATGCAGGTTGGACGAGCACGTCGACAGTTCGCGTGGTGTCACCCACAACCGGCGCAGTGCTCTCGCAGTTTGATGCGATCCAACACGGCTACCGGGGTGGCATGCACGCAGCCATGGGAGATCTCGAAGGCAACGGCAACACGCTGATTGTGACGGCGCCTGGCCGCGGGGCTATCGGCCAAATTCGTGTGTTCACGCTCGCAGGCATCGAACTGCCCGAATACCGAACACTTCCATTTGGCGCACAGTGGCGTGGCGGCGTGAATCTGGCGGTGGGCGATGTGGATGGCGATGGCCGCGATGATCTCATTGCCGCTCGAGCGATCGGCAACGGCGAGGTCAAGATATTCCGCTCAGTGGCTGGAGCCGATCCGATTCCAGACGCGGCCTACCGTTCGTTCGTGCCGTTTGGACAAACATTTGTGGGCGGTGCCAGCGTGGCCGCGGCCGACATGGGCACATTTGCCTCGGGCAATTCAATCGATGCCGCCACGCCCGATGGCAGAGTGGAAGTGATTATGGGCCGTGGGCTGACAGCCGCACCGCTCGTGAGGATCTACGATGTTTCGGCAGCGGCACCTGCAGTGGTCGACACCATTCGGCCGTTCACTGGGTCCAGGTCCTTGGGAGGCGTTTCGGTGGCCGCCGGTCGGGTAAATGCCGACTCCATTGCTGACATCATTGTTTCCAGCGGTCTCCGAGGTGATTCCAAAACGGAGGTGTACAACGGCCTTGTCGGGGTCGGTGCCAATCCGCGTCTGGCCTCGTATGCGGCCTTCGCATCGCTGGCCCGTCCCAACGCACCGGCTTTTGGGGCCGCGATTGATCTCTCCGGGGCTGGCACCGTCAGTACGCTTTACTCTGTGCAGGGCACCGGCAGCGGTTCATCGGGCATCAAGACTGCGTCGACTGCGGGCGTTGTTACCGGCACGCTGGGCAGTTTTACAGGCCCGCTCTTGGTTGCGGCCCCCGTGGCCAAAACAAACACAGGCATCGTGACCACGCCGTCGGGCCTAGAGTATCGCGATCTCGTCGTAGGGTCTGGTGCCAAGCCGTCTTCGAGTGCAGCGACCGTGCGTGTCAAGTACGAAGGCTGGCTGCTCAGTGGCGCTCGGTTTGACGGTAACGCCAATGCATCATTTCTCGTGAGCGGTGTGATCGCCGGCTGGAGAGAAGCACTGCTGACGATGAATGTGGGCACGCGTCGGCAGTTGATCATTCCTGCGGCACTCGCCTACGGCGCTAGCGGATCAGCACCGAGCATTCCTCCCAACGCAACGCTCGTATTCGACGTCGAACTCCTCTCCACAACGTAGGTGGCTTTTCAGAGAGCGCACAGCAATCTCGGATGCTTGAGCGCATTGAAGTCAGTGTGGAGCGTCGTCGCAGCCCACTGGAGAAGGGAGGCGAAGGGGTCGGCGAACGCTCGACGAGCCTTGGGCCGCCGCGGCACACGCGAGGAGACTTTTGCCGCCCCGAAGCCGGCGGCACACGGAAACCGAATGAGTTCTAGAGCAAAACTCGTAGCCATGGACCAGCGTGCTCAGCGTCATTACCAGCGTGCTTCAAGGCCGAGGTTGGCACCTTGCAAAAACACGCTGCTGCCGCCGTTGAGCGTGGTGCTGCCCAGAAATTCCCCGCTTGGCCCGCCGCTCGGCGTCGTGCCCATGTTGAACTGGTTGGGAGCCAATGCCACGCCGGAAAGCCAAATGAGGTTGTACCCCACTCGCAGGCCCCAGGTTTCGCTCAGCCGATAGATCAAGCTGGCGTTGATGTCGCCGATCAATCCAACGCCCGTCTCATTCGAAGACGCCGCAGTGCGGAGGATGTCGCCGGTGAGTGGATCCATGATGGCGTTTTGGGATTGCGACAGTGCGGATCCCGCCAGCGCCGCCTTGGCCCAGCCCTCGAAAGCCCAGCGATCCCACTCCATGCGTCCGCGGGCACCGGCTTGTGCGCCAAAGAGATTGGTCGTCGAGCGCACGCTATAGTTTGTCGATCCAGGATCGGAAAGTGCGAGCGTGGCCGATTCGTCCAGCCCGGCCCAGCGAAATCCTGCCAGCCAGTCGACGCTGCCGCCGCTGTAACCATCGCATCGCTGCCACGGTTTTCCGGAAGTGCGATTGGGGCCGCCGTCGTGCCGGTGGATAAAAATATTGGCCTCAGCGGTGTTGAGCGATGAGTTGTACGTTGCCCGCGCGATGGATTGATCGGATGGAAGAAACAGGCCCAGATCCCCAGCCACGGCGAGATTTCCAGGGTCTGTCACGTTGGCATCGGCAAACATATTCCAGACGCCGAGATAGCCCAGCTCCCAGCTCACGTCATCAACGCGTGCCATTCCGTAGAAGAGCCGAATGCCTGGCTGCGTTGCAAATTGCATCTCTTGTGCAGAGATATTGCGCACGAGGGTTGTGGCATTGATCACCAGCGGTTGATTGGCAGAGACGTTATCCCGCCCCAGAAAGACCGCGTCGAAGACCGCATAGGTTTGGTGGTCATCCGCCCGGGCGGCCGCGGCACCCAGAACCGCAGCCACAAAGCTTGCCACATATGCCGAAAAAGCGCCGCTGTGCAAGCATCTGTTTTTACTCCAGTTCATGGTCGCCCCCCCCCTCCCTGAAATCCATGCCACACGTCTCCGCCAATCGCTCCCTTTAGGAGCAATCGTTCCAATCCGAATTTTCGGCACGATTGGCAGGGGGCATGAGGATCGTTTGAGTCCCTGGATGCCACGAGGCAGACGGCAAAACATGGGTGGGTTATCCGGCTGCCACGGTGCCCAATTTTATAAGCTGGGCAGACTTTTCCGAGGGGGCTTGCACATGAGTCCTGGCACCCATCCGGCGGGCAAATCGAGGTTTGCACAACTTGGATCAGCACGCTAGACACGAGGAAAAAGCGGGGAAAAGCGGCCATTCAAAGCCCGCATGCCCGTTTCTTGCAGTGTATGGTTTAGAGAAGTAATTTAAGGGTATCCCGACAGAAGCGAATGGGATGCAACTCAATCCGATTTTCCAAAAACAAGGCTGGGTCGATGTCGTTGCAGGTAGAAGAAAGTTTCTTGACCGACGGTAGTCGAAATCAGCGCCGCGCATGCCAGCGGGCCTCTAGGCGATTGGCATCTAGGCAAGCATCGCAGCGCGGGTCATCCCACCTACAGGCAACCCGACTGCACGCAGAGCAACTCGAGCCACGGCGGGCGCTCGCGATTACGACGCCGTTCACGGTGCGGTATCAGACCAACGACACCGGGGACATCACATTCGCAGCCAACACGCTCATGACTGCGCCGGCCAGCGACCCGGCCGCCATCAATGCCCAGAACGGCATCGGCAGCAAGGTGGCCAACAACGACTTCCCGATGACGTATGTCGACGTCGACAACGATCCGACTACGTTCAACTCCAGCCGGTCGAATCTGGTCATGCCGGCTGGATCCCAGGTGCTTTTTGCAGGTCTCTACTGGGGAGCTCGCACCAGCGGCACCACGCTCAATGCCGCGACGGCCCTGCGGCCCACCGTCAAGTTCATGACCCCGGGCGGGTTAGCGTATCAAACGCTCACCGGCTCGGTCATCGGCACCAACGGCAACGACTACCAGAGCTTTAAGGACGTAACGGGACTCGTGGCGGCCGCCGGCGACGGCACCTACACCGTAGCCAACGTGCAGGCCCGGAAAGATATCACAGACGTGTACGCCGGATGGTCGCTCGTCGTGGCCTATCGCGCACCGGGTGATCCCGCGAGAAATCTCACCATCTTTGATGGCTACGGCACCGTGGCGGCGAAGCCCGCGAGCGACTCCACGGTGAATATCCCCATTTCGGGATTTAAGGCACCTACGGCGGGCTTGGTGAAGGCCACGCTGGGATTTATTGCCTACGAGGGCGACCTCAAGAAGACCGGAGACAGCGTCACATTTGACGGGCGGACGCTCTCGGATGCCGCCAACCCAGCCAGTGATTTCTTCAATAGCACGATCTCTAATCGAGGCGCACTGGTCTCCACAAAAGACCCCGACTACGTCAATCAGCTCGGCTACGATGCCGACCTCATCGCGGCCGATGGCATCATCAAAAACGGGGCCACTTCGGCCACGATCACAATGACAACGGGGGGTGAAACCTACTATCCCGGCGTAGTGACCAGCGCCATCGATATTTTTGCCCCCGAGATTTCGGTCGTGAAGAGTGTCAAGGACGAGAATGGTGGCGAGGTGGTCGCTGGTGACGTGCTCACGTACACGATGGTTGTCACCAACAGCTCCACTGCGCTTGACAGTGCGATCAACGTGCTTTTGAAAGATGCGATCCCGACCCACACGACCTACAAGCCCAGTTCCCTGCAAATCACATCCGGCGTGAATGTTGGCAGCAAAACCGACGCCTCTGACGGCGATCAGGCGGAGTTTTTCAGCGGCACAAGTGCCGTGCAGTTTCAACTCGGCACCGGTGCCGGTGGCTATGGCACCAGCGGCGGCAGGCTGACTCCCGGGCAGTCGACCACAGTCACATTTCAAGTGACAGTGAACGCCGGTATTGCACCACTGACGCTCATCGAAAATACGGCCAACGTCAGCTACACAGGGGCTATCTCCGGATTCCAACTCGAAGCCACCGGCTTTGCCGATATCGCAACGCAGGGAGCTGCCGATCTGGCCGTCACAAAGACCGACGGGAAAACGCAATACGTACCCGGCACGACCACCACCTACACGATCGTCGTCACCAACAACGGGCCGAGCAACGTCGTGGGCGCGAGTGTCATCGATACGTTTCCCAGCCAGATCGAGGGAGCCACGTGGACTGCCGTATACAGCGCGGGGTCGACAGGCTCCGCCTCCGGCATCGGCGACATCAATACGCCGGTCAATCTGCTCAGTGGAGGCACGGCCACGTTCACTGTCACGGCGCCTGTCCGCGCCGGTTCCTTTGGCAACCTTACAAACACGGTCACCGTCACGAATCCCGCCGGCCTGCCCGATCCCGATCCGAGCAACAACTCGGCCACCGACATCAACACTTTTCTGAATCCGGGCAATCTGCGGATGACGAAAGAGGTGACCGATCTCAACGGCGGCTTTGTGCAGGCCGGTGACGTGCTGCGGTATATTATCGTCGTCGACAGCGGCACGACCGGCGTTGCGCCGTCGCTCCAGGAGGCGGCCGCCAACGTCATCCTCACCGACGTGGTGCCGGCCAACACGACATTCAAGCCTGGATCGCTTCGCGTCAGGCAGGGAGCCAATGCCGGCATCAAGACCGACGCGGTCGATGCCGATCAGGGCGAATACATCAGCGGCACGAACACCGTGCAGTTTCAGCTCGGCACCGGTGCCGGAGGTGGCACCGGCACGCCTGTCGGCGGCACGCTGGCAGCGGGAACCTACACGGACGTTGAGTTTGACGTGATCGTGGACGCCGGGATCCCCGACAGCACGGTGATCACGAACACGGCCGACGTGACTGCCACGGGAGCCACGTCGGGCCTGCCGCTCTCGGCGACCGACACGATCGGGATCGCCACGCCCCCGGCGGCGGATCTCTTCATCTCGAAGCGGGCCTCGACCACGTTCACGCCCGGCGGTACGGTCCTCTACATCGTCACGGCAGGCAACAAGGGCCCGACCGCGGTGACCGGGGCCACGGTCATCGACACGCTGCCCGCAGGCCTTTCTGGCGCGACCTGGACGGCGACCTACAGCGCCGGATCGTCCGGGCCGACATCGGGAACGGGATCGATCAACGCCTTGGTCAACCTTGCCAAGCTGGGAGGGGCAACATTCCGCATTACCGCCACGACCGATGCTAATTTTCCGCTCAACCAGACGCTCGCCAACACCGCCACGGTGACCGGTCCGGCAGGCATTCCCGACCCGAATCCCGACGACAATACCGTCACTGTGATAGGCACCCCCGCGGCGCTTACCGATCTGTCTGTCACGAAGACCGACGGCCAGACTCAGTACGTGCCGGGCCAACAGATTACCTACACGATCACG
>CAIRDU010000184.1 GCA_903877395.1 uncultured Planctomycetaceae bacterium | reverse complement strand
GCGAAAGATTCCAATCACATCACTGCTGGCAGAGGCTCGTGTGGCGCTTTTTGAAATCGCGAACGATCTGCGTTCCCTTTTTTTCATGCGGTCGTTTCTCGGCGGGGAGTTTAGCTACGGCCCCGGAAGAACTTGCGACCCAGATTCTGCTGGTACTGGGTCCAACCGCCGTCAATCGAGGCTTCGTTTTGCAATAACTGCAGCACGCCGGCCATGCGGGCGTCAAGGTTGTCGAGGTGGTGCAGCGCAATCGCCTCCAAGGTCATCGGGAGCTTTGGAGCTCCAAACTCATACTGGCCGTGATGGCTGGCAATCATGTGCTTCAAGCGGATGGCCAACTCTGGCTCAAACGGCTCCCCCGTGCGGCGTTGCACGGCTTGGATTTTTTCCTCCAGCAATTCTAAGCCCAGCAACACATGCCCCAAGAGTTGTCCTGCATCGGTGTAGGAAAAGCCCTTCTCGCTCTCCAGTTCTACCGTCTTTCCGATGTCGTGAAACAGCACTCCGACGAGCAGCATGTCGCGATCCATCGCTGGATACAGCGGAGCCACCCGGTCGGCAAGCCGGAGCAAATTGACAACGTGATCGAGGAGGCCACCCGTGTGAGCGTGATGTTGTTTGATGCCGGCCGGACTGCGTTTGAAGTCGGAGATTAACTCGGCATCGGCGAGTACCTCGGCCACGAGGCCTTGTAGCAGCGGCGAGCGTATCGTGCCGAGGATAGAGACCATTTCAGCATGCAGTCGCTCGATATCGGCCACCGAAAGCACTCGAAAATCGGTTTCGGTAATACCGCGGGGATCGGCTCGACCGATCCCCGTCACGATGAGTTGGAGCGAACCAGAGAAGAGTTGGGTAGTGCCTTCGACTTGCACATAGTCGCCGTCGTCGAACGCCGCAAATTCTTCGTCCGACGCATTCCACATTCGGCCCGTGATCGAACCGCTCCGATCGGCCAGTTCGACCTGCAAGTAAAGCTGGCCGTTGCGATTGGGCCTCAGTTGTTTGTGCGTTGCCAGAAACACCTGATCGACGTTCGCTTGGGCCGAGAGTTCAGTGACAAACCGCCGTCCCGAGGCGCTCCTTTTGGCCCCGAAAGACCTGGGCGGCAACTCGCCTAGCTGAGTGTCTCGGGTGGGCTGGTGATCGGTCGGCATGCAGATCCTTCCAGAAAATTTCGCGAGGGCGGGCCGGCGTAGTCTACGTGGGCTTCCCCACAACTCACAAGCAGTGACTACAATCCCGCCTTCAGTTCCAGCATTCAGGAGACACCCATGCCCGATCACGCCATTTCCCCTACACGAGACCAAGACTATCCCGAGTGGTACCAGCAGGTCGTGCGGGCCGCGGACTTAGCCGATCAGTCGCCCGTGCGTGGCTGCATGGTAATCAAGCCGAACGGCTACGCAATCTGGGAACGCATGCAGAGCATTCTGGATCGAATGTTCAAGGCAACCGGTCACCAGAACGCCTACTTTCCACTCTTTATTCCGCTGTCGTATTTGGAAAAAGAGGCGAAGCATGTGGAAGGGTTTGCCAAAGAGTGCGCCGTCGTCACACACCACCGACTGGAACTCGGGGCCGATGGCAAACTCGTGCCGACAGGGAAACTCGAGGAACCACTCGTGGTGCGGCCCACGAGCGAGACAATCATCGGGGCGATGTACGCCAAGTGGATTCAGTCGTGGCGCGACCTGCCTGTGCTGATCAACCAGTGGGCCAATGTTGTGCGATGGGAGATGCGGCCGAGAGTTTTTCTGCGGACCACCGAATTCCTCTGGCAAGAGGGGCACACGGCACACGCCACTCGGGAGGAAGCCGTTGAGGAAACGCTTCGGATGCTCGACGTGTACGCAACTTTTGCCGAACGCGACCTAGCAATGCCCGTCATAAAGGGACCAAAGCCTTCTGGCGAACGTTTTCCCGGTGCCGTTGATACCTACTCCATTGAGGCCATGATGCAGGACGGCAAGGCACTCCAAGCAGGCACGTCGCATTTTCTTGGGCAAAATTTCGCACAGGCTCAGGAGATCAAATTCTCGAGCGCCAGCGGCCAAGAGGAGTATTGCTGGACGACCTCGTGGGGCGTGTCGACCCGGCTTATCGGTGCGGTGATCATGACGCACTCCGACGACGACGGTCTTGTGCTACCACCCCGCATCGCCCCGCTACAGATTGTGCTCTTGCCAATCCACCGCACTCCCGAAGAAAGGGAAACGGTGCTGGCCTGCTGTCGCACGCTGGAAGCCAAACTGACGGCCGAACATTTTGGCGATGAACCCCTGCGCGTGCGGATTGACTCACGAGACATGCGGGGCGGCGACAAGGCATGGCAGCACATTAAGCAGGGGGTGCCGCTACGAGTGGAGATTGGGCCTCGCGACTTAGCGGCAGGAACTGTCAGCGTGTCTCGCCGCGACAAACCGCCGAAGGAGCGAGTCAGCGTGCCGCTCGACGCGATTGTTGAGCAGGCATCGCAGTTGCTTGAGGAACTGCAGCGAGGACTGTTTGAGAAAGCCCTTGCGTTCCGCGAGGCGCATACAGTCCGACTGGGAAGCACGGAAGAAGTGGTTGCGTTTTTTGGCGGCACAGCAGAGCCGGCACCGAAAGGGAAGGGGGGCAGTGCCCGGAGCGGATTTGCCCACGTGCACGTCGCGGACGACCCGGCCGTCGCCGCGATCCTAGATCCGCTGAAAGTCACCGTTCGCTGCATCCCAATGGAAGGAGATGACGAACCGGGCACCTGCATTGTGACGGGTCTCTTTGTCAACCGCCGAAGCGTCTTGGCCCGTTCGTATTAGGAATTCGAGCACACGCAAGCGATTGCGGCCTTCGACGCCGAAGGAGCGTGGCCCGCCGTGCCATTCACCTCAAAAAAGAATCCCGTTTTTCAAAAGCACTTTTTTGTCAAACGGGCTAGAATCACAGGCTCCAACGGAAGAGCGACGCAGGAGGATCCCAGATGCCGATGAGCTTTCGTGCGCCAAACGCTTGGCTCGTTGCGGCCTGTGCGTTGGCCATCGGTGCAGCCATTGGGGGTGGCACCGCGACGATCGAATCAGCCATTCGGCCGTGGAGGGTTGGCGATTTCACTCCAGCGGCCTTACAGCCTCCCGATGGGAGCGATGCGCCGCAGGTGGATGCGGCACAGACGCATCACGCCTTTGGAACGATCGGATCGGGTGCGGAAGGATCGCACGATTTTATCATTGGCAATACAGGCACTGTGCCGCTCAGGCTTTCCCGCGGGGCAACGAGTTGCAGTTGCACTGTCAGTGACTTTGAAGTCAGCGATGGCGCCACAGACACGACCACAAAAGAAGTCGCTCCGGGAGCCACCACGAAGGTCCTCCTGAAATGGCGGGGCAAGGGCAGCGGCGGACCATTTCGGCAGCAGGCCACGATCTTCACAAACGACCCGCGACGGCCTGAGATCGCCTTTGTGATCGAGGGAACTGTCGTGCCCACTTGGAAGGCTGTGCCAGAATCGATCGTGCTTTCGAAGCTCTCATCCAGCAGTGGCGAAAAGGCTACCGCCAGAATATTCACTTTCGGCAAGGAACCGCCGGTAATCGGCACGCTCTCCACCGAAGGCCCGCAAGCCTCCCAGTTCTTGTCCCTTTCCTCCTCGGCTTTGGAGCCGGCCGAGATTGCCGCTGAAACGGGCGCCACGGGAGGATTTCTGCTCAGTGTGGACGTGCGGCCAGGGTTGCCATTGGGGCCCCTCCGTCAAATGATCCAGATTCCGCTGCGAATGCCTGAGGAAATCACTGTAGAACTGCTCGTCGAGGGAACCGTGACCGGTGATCTTGCGTTGGCAGGCACCGCATGGGATTCCTCTCGCCAAGCCCTATTGATGGGAACGATCTCCAGCAAAACAGGAGCCCATACCGAACTGTTCCTCACAGCCAAAGGAGCACACCGCGCCACGGTACAACCGGTTGTGCGGGAGGTTCTACCGAAATCACTCGAAGTTGTTGTTGGAAAAGGAAAACCTATCGGAAGCGGAAGCGTGATCCGGATTCCCATCACGATCACGATTCCACCCGCCAGCCCAACCTCCAACCATCTGTGTTCGCAACAGACTTCCGCAGGACGCATCGTGCTCGATACAGGACATCCTGACACACCAACACTCACCATCCCTGTGTGCATCGCCATCAGCCCCTAAACAGACGTTATGCCCAAGCATCTGCGTTTTCGGTTGTCGTTTTTTCGCACATCATCCTGCACAGCAGCCTCTGCGTTGCTGCTGCTGGCAGCAGCAGCACAGGCAGCGGTGGCGGCACCGCCAGACCGTGGCCCCGATGTGACCGATGCCGTTGTGAATACGTTTAGCCAACGCAACGGCACGGTTTTTCAAGGCTGGCCGACTCCGCAAGCAATGATTGTTTTGACTGGCGAACTGGATGGATACATCGAGCCATGCGGCTGCACTGGGAAAGAAAACCAGAAGGGTGGTCTGAGCCGCAGGCAAAATTTCTTGCGGGCCATGGCGGCATCCGGCTGGCCAGTGCTGGCTGTTGACCTGGGTGGTCAGGTGAGACGGTTTGGCCGCCAGTCGGAGGTCAAATTTCAATCCATTGCCGATGGACTGCGGGCCATGGGCTACTCCGCTATTGGCTTCGGACCGGACGACCTGCGATTGCCAGCGGAAGAGCTGGTGGCTGCCGTCGCCGCTGTTGGCGCGCAACCCACGCCGTTTGTGAGCGCCAACGTTGGATTGCTCGGCGTGGATGCCAATATTACTCCGCGATTTCGGGTGGTTGAAATGGGGGGCCTGCGTATCGGAATCACCAGCGTGCTGGGCGACAAGGAGGCCTCGCAGATCCGGAATGATTCCATCGAGATTCTGCCCGCAGCGAAAGCCCTCGCATCAGCAGCAGCCGAACTCCAGAAGGCGGGATGCTCCCATCAGATTCTTCTCTCGTGGGCAACTCCCGAGGAAACAAAAATGCTGGTCAAGCTCTATCCTCAGTTCGATTTTGTCGTGACCGCTGGAGGTGCCGACGAACCACCCGCGCACCTCGTGTCCATGCCAAGGACAGAATCCCAAAAAGGGAAGGCCTTTCTTATCGAATTGGGACATAAGGGGATGTTCGCAGTAGCCATTGGTCTCTTCAACGACAAGGCTACGCCGCTACGATCGCAGCGAGTGCCTCTGGATGCCCGCTGGGGCGAATCGAACGATATGATTCGGCTCTTGGCTGCCTACCAGAATCAACTGGAGTCCCTGGGGCTCACGGGCCTAGGATTGGTACCAATCCGCCACCCTACCGGCCGACGGTTTGCCGGCAGCGCTGTGTGCGCCGACTGTCACAAGAAAGCCTATGAAGTGTGGGCTGAAAGCCCACACTCCAAGGCCCTCACCACGCTGGAAGAGCAGTCTCCTCGCCGCGACAGCGACCCCGAGTGCCTTTCCTGCCATGTTGTCGGCTGGGTTCCTCAACGTTATGAGCCTTTTGAAGGAGGCTATGCCGGCATGGCAACAACACCGCATTTGGCACACCAAGGATGCGAAAACTGCCACGGACCTGCCGCCGCACACGGTGCCGTTGAGCGGGGAGACGTGCGAGCCAGCGTCATCGAACGCGACCGCCTGCGGCAAGAACTGGTGCTGTCGATCGACACTCCCAGCGGCAAGCAACGGGCCATGAATAACTGCCTAGAATGCCACGACCTCGATAATAGTCCAGCGTTCGACTTTGAGACTTACTGGCCCCAGATTGAGCACTCAGAGCCAAAGCCGGCCCCCAAGCAAAGTACACCACTGGAAACGGCTGGCGGGACCGCCCGTGACACTGCCATCG
>CAIRDU010000183.1 GCA_903877395.1 uncultured Planctomycetaceae bacterium | reverse complement strand
GTTTTTTGCCATCACAAGCACCCCAGACACCGGCGCATCTAAACGGCTCACAACACCCAGAAAAGCTTCTTGAGGCCTCTGCTTTTGCAGAAGAGTAAACACGCTGTCGGCCCCCTTGGCAGCATTGGCCGTCGGCAGACCGGCGGGCTTGACCAGAACGATCAAGTCGTCATCTTCAAATAGAATATCGAACGTGGGAGTGTGTGATCGCATGGAGTCAGCGTTGCGTCGATCAATCGTGCTTGCAAGCCGTTCGCCTCAGAGGCTCGCGCTGGCACAAAAAGAGGGTTGGCACGTGACCGTGGCGGCCCCACCGGAAGCGGCCGAAACAGATCAGACACCTCAAAAAAACGACGAGTCCCTTGAAGCGTATGTGCTGCGTTTGGCTCACGCAAAGGCCATCGCGGTCGCAGCGACAGGCATCACAGGCACTCTCGTAGCCTGCGATACACTCAGTCAGGTTGGTGACATTGCTCTGGGCAAGCCGGCCAACCGGAACGAGGCCAGAACAATGCTGGAGATGCTCTCCGGCAAACGCCACCGCGTGCTGTCGGGAGTGTGCGTGTGGCAGCGACCGCAACTCGAACCCCTGCTGGGCTTCGCGGAGAGCGTTTTAGAGATGGGTCAACTGTCGGCCTCTCACATCAACTGGTATCTCGAAAGCGGCCTCTGGCAGGGCAAATCGGGGGCCTGCGGCTTTCAGGACGAACGCATCCCACTAACGCTCGTGTCTGGCAGCCCATCAAATGTCATCGGACTGCCTCTGGAAAAAGTCCGGTCCATGCTGGCGATGGTAGACGAAAAACTTAGCCAGGCAGCTCACTGATCGCTTGCGACAAGGCTCGCCGCCATGCACACCCAGAACGGATTGGGGCAGGGCGCAAAAAAAAAACCGACCCCTGCAGCAGCACTTTCGCGCGCTACAGGGGTCGGTCGAATAAAATTCCGGCGATACCTACTCTCGCACTTTTGGCACTACCATCGGCTCTGAAAGCTTAACTACCGTGTTCGGGATGGGAACGGGTGTGGCCTTTCAGATATGGTCACCGGAAAATTTTAAAATGTCGTGGTAGTCGGCGTGCTGCTTATTTATGCAATTTTATGCAAGCAATCGATACGAGTGGTCAAGCGTTCGTCCGTTAGTACCGGTTAGCTGAGTGCATTACTGCACGTACACATCCGGCCTATCAACCTGGTCGTCTTCCAGGGGACTTTCGGGCATCAGCCCTTACGAAACCTGATCTTGGAGCGGGCTTCACGCTTATATGCTTTCAGCGTTTATCCGTTCCGTTCATAGCTATCCAGCCGTGCCGCTAGCGCGACAACTGGAACACCAGAGGAACGTCCTTCCAAATCCTCTCGTACTAAAGAAGAATCTCCTCAAGTTTCGTGCGCCCACAGCAGATAGGGACCGACCTGTCTCACGACGGTCTGAACCCAGCTCACGTACCGCTTTCATTGGCGAACAGCCAAACCCTTGGGACCGTCTTCAGCCCCAGGATGCGATGAGCCGACATCGAGGTGCCAAACCTCCCCGCCGCTATGAACGCTCAGGGGAGATAAGCCTGTTATCCCCGGAGTACCTTTTATCTGTTGAGCGACGGCCTTTCCATCCAGCACCGCCGGATCACTAAGTCCTGCTTTCGCACCTGCTCGTCTGATGAGACTCGCAGTCAAGCACCCTTCTACCTTTACGCTCGTTGCCCGATTGCCGACCGGGCTGAGGGTACCTTTGAACTCCTCCGTTACTCTTTGG
>CAIRDU010000182.1 GCA_903877395.1 uncultured Planctomycetaceae bacterium | reverse complement strand
TGTTGCATTCGGAAAGCCATTTCGTATTGCGCGATTCTGGTTGCGATTTCAGGATCGCCTACCGCGGCGAGGCGTTCGCGGTTGAGCGACACAATCGAGTCGATCGTGGCCTGTCGGTCGGCTCTCCCCATTCCCATCGGATCGGCAAGATAGAAGACTGGGTTTGGGCCAGACCGGAACGCCACGCCTTGGTAGACTCCCGGCAGAAACCCCGAGCTGGTGTGATGCGATCCAGCCGTTCCCTGAAGGCCGCTGGTGAGATGGACAAAGGCTGGTAGGTCTGCGGTTGCCGAGCCAAGGGCGTAGACAGTCCATGCACCCATGGATGGCCTGCCTGCTAACTCGTGTCCGGTGGCGAACATGAGTTGGGCCGGTGTATGGTTGACGTTGTCGGTGTGTACGCTACGGATGAGCGTGGTTTTATCTGCCAGTGTCGCAAGATTGGGCAACAGTTGTGAAAACTCCATGCCACACTGACCGTGCCGTTCAAAGCGATAGGGCGATCCAAGCAGGTTTGGCCGGCCTTTAATGAAAGCAAACCGTTGGCCTTCGACGAGTTCCGCTGGGACCGGCTGGCCATCGTGCTGGTTCAGTTTTGGCTTGGGGTCGAACAGGTCTAAACTCGAGACGCCACCGGAGGCAAACAGGAGGATCACACTCTTGGCACTCGGGCGAAAATGAGGCGGCTTTGGGGCCAGCGGATTGCCACGGCTGGCAGAATCTGCCGCAGCCTGCGACGTTTGGCTGCCCGAGAGGCTGCCCAACGCCATGCCCCCGATCGACAAGCCCATGTCGGCCAGAATCTCGCGGCGTGAGATGGGTGGCATGTGGGTTACCCCTTCGTAATTGTTTCATCTAGATTCAGCAGCACCGTGGCCACGTGAAACCAAGCCGCCAATTCTGCGGCCGCCTGTAGATGGGTCGCTGGGATGCCAGCAGCCAGATCACCGCGGACTGAGTCGATGAGCCGATACGCCGAGTCTGGGTCGGCTTGAAAGCGTTCGAGCCTTCCGAGAAAGAGGTCGGCCAGCCTGTCGGTTTCAGCCTGCGTAGGGTGGCGGGCAGTGGCCATGCGAAAGCCACGGTTGATTCGCTTTTCGAGTGTCTGCGATCCTCCTGCCGAGAGCGCAATCGTGCCTGACAATACGCGGGCAAGTCCAAATGCCGCTTCGGTATAGGTGGGGTCATTGAGCAGCGCCAGTGCTTGCAACGGTGTGTTGGTACGACTGCGGCTGACGGTGCAGGTGATTCGGTTGGGTGCGTCAAGCAACGCAAGGCTTGGATGAAGGTTGGTTCTTCGCCATACGGTGTAGAGACCGCGACGATGTCTGTCTTCACCACCGGAAGAAAGATAAACGGGTGATTTGTCGTCGCGTATCCACCAGAGGTCGGGTGGCTGCGGTGGATAGACAGACGGGCCACCAATGGCTGGCGAAAGAATACCGGCGATAGACAAAGCGTTGTCGCGAACCGTTTCGGCCGGCAGTCGCAGTCTCGCCGCCCGTGAGAGCCAGCGGTTATCGGGGTCTACTGCAAGCATCTCCGGGGAGAGATTCGACGACTGACTGTAAGCCGCTGAGAGCACGATCAATCGCAGCACATGTTTCATCGACCAGCCGCTTTGAACCAGTTCGACAGCCAGCCAATCGAGGAGTTCTGGGTGTGTGGGCCGTTCACCCTGGAGCCCAAAATCCTCTGCCGTACGCACAATTCCGTCGCCAAATATCTCGGACCACCAGCGATTCACGGTGACGCGTGCAGTGAGCGGATGAGCTGGATCAACCAGCCAGCGGGCTAGCCCAAGCCTGTTGGCCGGCTCGGTGACTGCCGAAACATGCACCGACGCAGGCACGCCTGGCGAGACAGTGTCGCCCGGCGTCTCGTAGCTGCCTCGGAGAAAGATTCTCGTCTGGCGGGGCTTCTCCATCTCCTGCATCACAAACGTCGTGGTGCCGGCGATCCCGACCGTAGGGCCTGCCATGGAGGCGCGGCCTGGTCCAACCGTCGGGCCAGATTCGTCAGGAGTATTGTTGAAGTACGCGAGCAAGCGATAATAATCGCGCTGAGTGAAGGGATCATATTTGTGGTTGTGGCACTGGGCGCATTCCAGCGTGGATCCCAGCCAGACTGTGGCGGTTACGTTGACGCGGTCAATCAGCTGCGCCGTTCGTCGCGATTCGGTGGGCACACCCCCTTCGAGGTTACATGCAGCTGCCCGATGAAAACCAGTCGCTACGCGTTGCTCGAGTGTGGCCTCGGGGAGCAGATCACCGGCCAGTTGTTCAATCGTGAATTGATCGAAAGGCATGCCGACGTTGAGCGCATGGATCACCCAGTCACGCCAGGCCCAACTGGGCCGCAGTTCATCGTCATGGTAGCCAGTTGAATCGCCATACCTCGCTGCATCGAGCCAAGGCCGCGCCCACTGTTCGCCGAAGTGCGGCGAGGCGAGGAGCCGATCCACGGCCTGTTGCTCAGCCGTGCTCGACCCGTCGGACAGAAACGCGTCGAGTTCGTCGAGCGACGGGGGAAGACCAATGAGATCGAGGCTGACTCGCCGCAACCATGTGGCGCGATCGGCAGCGGCGGATGGCTTCAGGCCGCGACGGTCGAGTGCAGCCAAAATGAAGAAGTCAATCGGCGTGCGGCACCACCCCACATCGGCAACATCCGGCAGTGGTGGCCGCCCGGGCCGGATGTAGGCCCAGTGTCGCAGCACATCGGTGGCAGCCGACCCAACGCCGTCGGGCCACGCAGCCCCCTGATCAATCCACGCTCGAATAATCCCGATTGATTCCGCGTCAAGCGGATCGGCATCGGACGGCATCTGGGGGCCGACTGCGTGGCCGGCGATCCGTTGTACAAGCAGGCTCTCTGCGCTGTTGCCCGGCACGATACTTGGACCAGAGTTGCCCCCCGTGAGGATGATCGCGCGGGCATCGAGTCGCAACCGGGCCTGCTGCTCATCATCACCGTGGCAATGGTGGCAATGCGCCTTGAGCAACGGTTCGACGTCTTGCACAAAATCAATTGGACGATCCACCGCTGGAGGCAGCGAAGAATTTGGAGTCGTAGCGGGCTCGCTCGCTACGCTCAGCAGGCCGCTGGAAGCAACGCAGGTAAGACAAATCAGCCTAAGAGGGTATCGCCTAGAGCCGACTCGGATGGGTGTGTGGGCCATGGACAACACCTTCGTTACGCTTGGCTGCGTATCGCAAGCCAGTTCGCCGGTCGGAAACGTTTATTCCATAGAGGCGATCTTACCTTACTCCACCACGGCGTTCAACACTTCTCTTACGCACCTCTCTGCGAGAGTGCCATGCTTTGTGCACGCACTGCTGCGGTCACGATCGCCCGAAGCTTGGGCTCGGCCGATCGGGCGACCGCAAGGATTTTCTGAACCGTGGCAACCTCCAAGGCATCGGGAAAACACATGTCGGTGATCACCGAGATGCCCAAAACACGGAGGCCAGAGTGCACCGCCACGATCACTTCCGGCACAGTCGACATCCCAACCACGTCGGCGCCAATCGTGCGCAGGAATCGATACTCTGCCCGCGTCTCTAAATTTGGACCCGTTACGGCCACGTAAACACCACGGTGTGCCACAAAATCTTCTTTTCTGGCGACACCCATGGCTGCGTCGATCAGGTCGGGCGTGTAGGGAGCCGACATGTCGGGAAAGCGAGGTCCGAGACGCTCGTCGTTGATTCCGATCAGCGGGTTGCCGTGCATGAGATTGATGTGGTCATCGATCAGCATGATATCGCCCGTGCGGTAGTGCGGGTTAAGGCCGCCGCAGGCGTTGGTGACAATCAACAGTTCGATACCCAGACGCTTGAGCACTCGCACCGGAAAAGTGATCTGCGATTGCGGATAGCCTTCGTAGGCGTGCATCCGTCCCTCCATCACCACCACCGGCACGCCCTCAAGCAAGCCGCAGACAAGCTGGCCGGCGTGGCCGTGAGCGGTTGATTGAGCGAAGTGCGGGATCGATTCGTAAGGGATCGTTACCGTGTCCGTAATCGCACCGGTAACGCCGCCGAGACCGCTGCCGAGGATGATGCCGACCGAGGGAGTCTTGTGCCATTGCTTGCTAATTGCTGCGCAGGAGGCGGTCAACTGATCGTACTGGTCGAGCATGCGTGCCTTTGAAAAAAAGAAGTTTAAAGAAAGAGGTTCGGTCTCGTGCGAATTCGGGAGAGCTATTCTTTGCGGCCAAACAGAGCCAAGAAGTCGGGTCGGTCTCGCAGGGAGTCGAGGTCAGGATCGACATCCATGTGTGCCACATCGTCGTAGCCCAAATCGACGGCCTTGGAAAGCGATTCAATTGCCTCGTCGGGCAGTTGCGCCAACGCCAGCGAACAGGCAAGATTGTAGCGGGCTAGAAAATCCTCGGGCAACCGGTCGACCAACATCCGGTCGACTTCGACTGCTCGCTGCATCATGCCCTTTCTCGACACGAGCTCGGCGAGCGTTCGTAGCACCTCGACAGAACTGCCGTTGCGTACCAGTAGATTTTCAAAAAACTCGATGTCGAAGTCAAGCTGACCCAACTTGCCAAACCAATTGTCGGACGATTGACGCCCTCCATTGGTTCGCAGTTCGGGCTTCACGGGTTGCCTATCTCGCTGCCCATGATTGCCGTATGCGCCAGAGTTGGCGTTGGGATCATCTGAAGCAAACTGCGGCGGGTTGTGGCCAGACATAGATCCCTCGAAAATCAGACATTCTATTTCTATCTACTTTTTCTTGCCGGGTCCTTTCGATGGAGGAAGCGGCCCCGGTTCGGCATCACCGGGATGATCCCAGTCGGGATCGTTTGATTCCTCCTCAAAATCATCATCAAATTCGTCGTCGAAATCGTCAAAGCTTGATTCTTCTTCGGCCAGCGGTTGAGCAGCCGCCGGATCTTCCTCATCGCCAGCCTCGTCGTCATCCGCGCCGGCCGGTTCAGCAGTGCACTGGATCGTACGAATCGCTCCACCAAAGAAACCTAGGCTCAATTCCGTGAATGGAAAATCCGTGAGAGGACAAGGAATCGGATCGAATGTGGAAGAAAGTGAAATCATCATCGGCGGAAAAAATCTCGGGTTGAGGAAACAGGGACTGAGGAAACAGAGTTTCTAAAGATAGAGGAATAGAGATAGGCTCAAAACAAGTCGGCGTGCCAATGCCAAACGAGACACAACACGCAGCCAAGAGCAAACCGTTTTAGGAGGCGTACGTCAAGACACCCTCGATGGGAGCCAAACAGAGCGATATTCCGGCGTTGCCCAGAGCCCCACGTCAAACCACCCGGCCATAGCCAAAAGTGCATTCACTGTACGCAGGCTAGGTGTGGTAGTCAGCGTTCAGGCGAACGTAATCGGCCGTAAGATCGCTGGAATAGAATCGGATTGACTCGGTTCCAAAACCCATTTCAACCTCAATCAGCGTCTCCCGGGAAGCCCGAATCGAATCGGAGACTGCTTGGCCGTTGAAACTCACCGGCGACCCGTCGCAAAAAAGCAGCGTGCCATTGAGCCGGAGCACCAGTGCGTTGGGGTCGAACCTCACGCCCGAATAGCCTGCCGCCGACACAATCCGACCCCAGTTTGGATCCGCCCCGCAGATGGCCGTCTTCACCAGCGGGCTGTCGGCAATCGTGCGGGCGATCTGTCGGGCTGTATCGCGGGTCGGGCATCCGGTCACCTCGATCCGCAGCACGTGCGTGGCCCCCTCGCCGTCATCGGCAATCTCGCGGGCCAGTGCCTCGCAGGCGTCAGACAGTGCTTTTTCAAACAGGTTGAGCGAGGCTCCACTCAGCGGCTCGCCGCCAGCGGCGCCATTGGCGAGCAAGAGAACGGTGTCGTTGGTGCTGGTGTGGCCATCGACGCTTACGCAGTTAAACGTGTGCTCCGTCACTTCTCCGAGCAATCGCTGGGCATCCTCTGCGTGAATCGTCGCATCGGTGAGGATCACGCCGAGCATCGTGGCCATCCGTGGGCCAATCATTGCCGCTCCTTTGGCCATGCCAAAGAGCGTGTAGGTTTTGCCGGCAGCCACGAACGATGATCCGGAGAGCTTTGGACGAGTGTCGGTCGTCATCATTCCTCGCGCCGCGGTAACGATTGCGTTGGTATCTGTGGCGAGTGTGCCGGCTACACGGTCGATACCCGCCTTGATTTTTTCAAGTGGCATAAACTCACCGATGATACCGGTCGAGAGCACGAGCACTCCTGACTCATCCACTCCCAAACGGCTGGCCGCGGCAGCCGCCATGCTATGCGCATCAGCAAGCCCGCGAGCCCCAGTGCAGGCATTGGCATTCCCCGAATTAATTGCGATCGCACGAAACCCAACGCCTGGCGTGCGGGCGCGGTCAAACGCTACCGGAGCAGCAAACACAACGTTTGTTGTATAGACGCCAGCTGCCACAGCGGGACGATCAGAAACGACGAGCGAAACATCCTCGCGTAGGGGGTTGCGCTTGAGACCGGCATGGCACCCTGCCACACGAAAGCCTTGAGGGAGCGATGGAATCGGCAGGCGAACGGGCGTTTCGGTAACAGACATGGAGTGTTGAAACTTTGCAAAAAGGTTAGAGCAAACCCATCGATTCAGGCAGCCCGAAAAGACAGTTCAAATTCTGCACGGCGGCCCCGGCGGCTCCCTTGACTAGGTTATCGAGGCAGCTGATAAGAAGCACCCGTCCTCGCACCACTCGAGCGGTGATATCGCAAAAATTGGTGTCGGCTACGTCCTTCGTGGCGGGCAGATGATCCACAATCCGCACAAATCGCTCACCGGCGTAGGCATCTCGCAAGATCCGCATGACATCCCCCTCGGTCACCGTCTGCTTTGGCTTCATATAGATCGTGGAGAGAATTCCACGATCCATGGGTGCCAGCTGTGGCGTGAAGATGATCTGAGGCGTCAGGCCGGCACAGCGGCCGATCACCTGCTCAATCTCAGGCGTATGGCGGTGCCGGCCGACATTGTAGGCCGACATACTTTCGTTGCACTCGGGAAAGTGGGTCATCAGCTTGGGCGACCGGCCCGCGCCGCTCA
>CAIRDU010000181.1 GCA_903877395.1 uncultured Planctomycetaceae bacterium | reverse complement strand
CGGTCCAAGGGCCGGTACATCCTCGGCATGTTCCGCTGGCCGAGCCGTCTGGCTTGGGGTGGCTGGATGGATTCGATGAACTGGTAGCGAGGTGTGGTCTGGTGAGCAACGGCGCCCCAGATTTCGATTCCAGTGGCACGCTGCGGCACGGCCTGCATGGCCGGATCGCACATCTGCCTGCGCATTCGCTGGAAGTGACACTCGACGACACAGCCGGCACGATCACGCTCAGAGGCTCCGTTGATGAAACGCGTTTTTTGTCGCACGCTCTGCGGATGACCACCACGCTCACCGTGGATGCCAATCGGCCGCGGGTGGCCTGGACAGACTCTGTGACAAATCTCTCCGACCAGCCCGCCACGATGCAAATGCTCTACCACATCAACTTTGGGCCTCCGCTGCTGGGAGCCGGCGCGGAGTTGGTGGCTGCGGTCGAGGAGTTGGCCCCTCACAATCCGGCGGCCGTGAGCGATCTGCTTGGGTGGCACCGCTTCGTCGCCCCACAGGCAGGCCGCGGGGAGCAGGTGTATTTTGCAAAGCTGAGGCCCGCCGCCAATGGCCGCGCAACAGCCATGCTTGTATCGCCAGACAAAAACCATGCTGCTGGAGTGTCGTGGATGACTGACACGCTTCCCTTTTTCACACTCTGGAAAAATCAGGGAGGCTCTGCCGATGGGTATGTCGCAGGCATCGAGCCGGGCACAAACTTCCCGAATCCCCGATCGTTTGAAGAATCCAAAGGCCGCGTTGTGCCGCTGTCGCCACAGGAGAGCGTGTCGTTTGATCTGGCGATCGAACATCTCACCGGCCCAGCCGTTGCCGCCGAACGCAGCCGAATTCTCGCAGCTGCCGAAGCCCAATCGTTAAACATACACGAGCGTCCGCGGCCAGATTGGAGCGCCTGAGTCCGGCATCTGGCTTCGTCAGCCGGGCGTCAAGCTGGACTTCAGCGTGCCCGGGACAGCCCACCGTCACTCGGGCTTGAAGTCGAACCCTCAGTTCGGACCGCCGAATTTTAGACCGGCGTTTTGAAGCCCATGGCCCGAACGGCGCACCAACCGTTGACGCCCTCAAAAACCATAAACGCTCCACCCACAATCGCGGCGATGCCCGCCCAGAATGCCCACGCGGGCATGCATGGCATGAACGGCATGAACAGCATGAGCCTTGGGGCTACTAGGCCGCAGCCAATCGCCGCAGTGAGAATCCCCATCGCCGTGCGAAGCGTGCGGCCCCGTCTGTCGATATTGCACTGCATGCGAAACATGCGAAACATCTCCCTGAAGCGAAACGAGTGAAATAAAATGGAGGCGGCGGGAGTCGAACCCGCGTCCCGTGATGTTTCAGCACAAACGTCTACGTGTGTATCCGGTCGATTTAAATCTCGTGGACGCGACCCCGGCCGACAGGGTTCGTCGTCAACCAGCCTAGAACTTTTTTAACCACGTCCGTACCAGGCGGTGGAACGCGGCGATTCGGATTTGGCGACCGATTGGGAGGCCCTTCCGACTGGGGCCATCGCTCGGGGTTGCTTAGTTAACTAAGCAGCCAGGGAGAAACGAGCTTCGGCAATTGAAGCTTGGTCGACTTTTAACGTGGCCCGCCGACCAACCACGACACGCAATCTGAACCTCTTGTCATCCGGTCGAAACCGGTACGCCCCCTTGAAATTTATGAGTAATGAAGATGAATCGAATCCTGAGTCGCTGGTGCGGGAATGTCCCGATCGGCTTTCTGACCGACTTTGCCATTCTAGCAAACCTCAAGGACTGTATCGGTCGTGCCATGAGCCAGGCTCAATTTTCTCCAAAAAACAACGGTGAACCACGGCCCAGACACGTTGTCTCATGGAATACTTACCCTGTGGCGGAGCCGTTGCCCGCCCATTCCCACATTAAATTTTCACAGATTTGACTCTCCCACCATGGCATCCTTACTATCAAGTTTGTCTCGCTTGGATGGCCGGGCAGTCGGCCACACACCCCATGGTGCTATTTCCATGTTCACCGCGCTCTCGACGAGCCGTTGGTTTTTTTGTGTGCTTGCGGCGGTTGCAGCTGTCAGCCTGCCGCTTGAGGCTTCCGCCCAAGAGTGGGCCACCAAGATGTTTTCTGTCACCAGCCACAACTTTGGCACGGTGGCCCGCGGCTCAAAAACTGAGTTCCGTTTTACGTTCCGCAACATCTACAAAGAAAATCTGCACGTTGTGAGCGTGCGGACCAGTTGCGGTTGCACCTCGCCTGAGATCACCAAGCGGGATCTTAAAACACATGAAACAGGCGATGTGGTTGCCACATTTAACACGCGAACATTTCTGGGCCAGCACGGGGCCACGCTCACTGTCACGATCGACAAGCCATACTATGCCGAGGTGCAGTTACGGGTGGCTGGCAACATCCGCGGCGACGTGACGTTTGACCCTCCGTTTATGGATCTGGGCAACGTCGATTTAGGAAAGGGCTCGGAACGCACAGTACGGGTCACGCACGTTGGCAGCACACCGTGGGAAATCAAGGATGTGCGAAGCGCCAACGCCAATTTTGAAGTGCAGCTTTCCAAGCCCACGCACACGGCTTCACAGTCGTCCTACGACCTGACGCTGAAGCTCAAAGCAGACGCGCCAGCAGGCTATGTCAAAGGACAGTTGATTCTTGTGACCAACGACCCTCGCGCCGGGCAGATTCCGATGGATGTGGAGGGACGGATCGTCGCGGACGTCACCGTGAGCCCGCAATTGCTGGCTCTTGGAATCGTGCAACCGGGCCGCTCCGTCACGAAGAACATCGTCGTGCGAGCCAACCGACCATTTCGTGTGACCGGCGTGACCTGCCCTGACGGCTGCTTCACATGCCCAGGAAAAGAGACTCCCGCTACGGTACAAATTCTGCCTGTCACATTTCAGGCAGGGGATACGATCGGCAAAATTGAACGCCAACTGAGAGTGTTGACCGACTTGGGCGAGGGTGCCGTACCGAGCGTGACGGTGCAGGCAATCGTGGAAGCAGTCGCCGACCAGCAAGCAGTTGCCAGCGGGCCGTAAGGCAATCCGAGCTACCCACGGTGAGCAAGGTCACAATAGTCTCTGGCTGGCGAGCCGCAGTAAATCGACATCGGGCGGATCAGGCGGTTGTCGCCGATCTGCTCGATGATGTGCGCCGTCCATCCGCTCATCCGGGCGACCACAAAGATCGGCGTAAACACTCGCACTGGCAAACCCAAGGCGTGGTAAATCCTAGCCGCAGGCCAGTCTAGATTTGGCTTGAGTCCCTTGCGATCGAGCATGATCTGCTCAACGCGGTCGGCCAGGTCTTCGAGCCCCTCCGCCGCGGTGCCCCGCACCATCTCGCGGCACATTTTTCCCAGCAACTTTGCACGCACGTCGCCATCTTTGTACACCCGGTGGCCGAACCCCATGATCACTCGCTTGGCGGCCAATTGTTCGGTGACCCATGCCTCGGCTCTGTCGGCTGAGCCGATCGCACAGAGTTGTTCCAGCACCTGTTCGTTGGCACCACCGTGCAACGGCCCCTTGAGGGCCCCAATGGCCGCAGTGATACCGGAATGCATGTCCGAACCGGTCGAGACAACCGTGCGTGCTGCAAACGTCGAGGCGTTGAACTCGTGTTCGGCATAGAGCACAAGCGTTGTGCCAAAAGCAGCGACATGAGTGGCAGATGGTGTGCGGCCCGTCAGCCGTTGGAGCAAAGCCTTGGCAATCGAACCGTCAGGCCAAGGATCGACTGAACGGCCAGCTGAAAGATCCATCCATGCGCCCAAGAGCGCCGGCACTTGGCCGATCAAACGCTGGGCCTGTGCCAGCAACGCCTCGCGGGTGCCTGGGATTTGATCCAACTCTACCTGGCCAAGCATGCTCACGCCCGTACGAAGGGCATCCATCGGGGAAGCCGTCGGACAAATGTCGGCCAGCCCTCGAAGGGCAGCGATCACAGCAGGCATGCTGGCACCGTCAGTCGCCATCGCAGGATTGGGCGTGGCGATAAGAGAGCCAGCCGAGGCGCGAACCCCCTCTGAAAAAGCAGCGTGCTCGGCTTGCGACGGCAGCTCTCCGTGCAGCAGCAAAAAGGCCACTTCTTCAAAGTCGCCCCCTGCGGCCAGCGCATGAATGGGATACCCTCGGTATCGCAGATCCCCGTCAAGGGATGAGATCGCCGTGCGGCCAGCGACCACGCCAGCCAATCCGCGTGCAAAATCGTTTGGTTGCGCCGACTGGACAGGTGGTGACTTCTGCTCGGTTGCCATTGCGATCGATCCTCGTGTGGTGAGTCTTTTTATGAGTGTGTTGCCGGGCCGCCCGACGCCGTCCACGCCTCGGGATGGGCTGGGTCGTAGCCGAGCAAATCGTAGAGCTCTTCTCTCGACTGCATTAAATCGAGCAGGCTCTCCTGCGAACCTTCGTCATCGATCACCGCAAGGCCTGCCTCGACTGCCTTCATGGCAATTCGCAGCAGTGTGACAGGATAGAGCACCACCGCAAATCCCATGGCGTTGAGATCGTCGCGAGACAGCAGCGGGCTGACGCCAAACTCGGTCATGTTGGCCATCAGCACAGCGGTTGGCTGGCTAGAAGACTCAACGGCACATTCGCGACCGACTCGGGCAAACTCCTCGCGAGACGCCAGTGCCTCGGGAAACAGCCAATCGGCACCTGCTTCGCGGTAGGCACGCAGGCGGTACACGCAATCGTCTAAATCGGTGACACCTCGGGCATCGCTTCTAGCGATAATCACAGTAGACGGATCGCGCCGGCTGGACACGGCAGCAGCGATCTTCTTGCACATCTCTTCAACATCGATAATCTCCTTGCCAGCCAGATGCCCACACCGTTTGGGGCGGCGTTGGTCCTCAAGTTGAATCGCCGCAGCCCCTGCTTCTTCCAGCAAACGCACGCAACGGCCCACCTCCTGCGAACCTCCAAATCCCGTGTCTGCATCGACCACAAGCGGAATGCTCACGGCCCCGGCCAGCACCCGAGTGTGCTCGATCAGTTGCTCCAGCGTAATGATGCCGATATCCGGCACGCCCAGCACGCCTGCAGAAAGTGCAGCGCCTGAGAGATAAATCGCCTGACATCCCTGCTGCTCGGCCAGCTTGGCCATGAGTGCGATGGGGGTGCCATAAATCGAAATCGTGCCCTCCTTCGCGCCCTGCTTGACGAGCCCCCGCAGGACGACGCCTCGGCTGGGTTTACCGTGGCCAAAGGGATGCGAAAGCCCTGTCTTGGAAACGTCTGAGGAACTATGCATCGCTCTTCGGTATCCTGATGCCATGTAAAAAACCAGCGGAAGTTTTCCGCTGCAGTCAGGAGGTTATAGGTGCGGCGAAGTTCTGTTGAAAGTGATGGCTCGAATACGGCCACAGCACCACCAGCGGCGGCTGGCTGGGCTTGGGCGTACGCTTGGGCTGAAGTGACCTGCATCACTGCAATCTTTGCTGCCGCAGGCGCTTGGCCTGTGCCCGATGTCAACGAGGCGCACTATCTGACAAAGGCGAGGCACTTCTCAGACCCAACATGGTGTGCCGGGGATTTTTTTCTGGAAACATCGGAGGCCCACGGCGTCTTCTATCAGTTCCTCGGGCCGCTGGCTGTTTCACTCACACTGACACAGGCCGCGTGGGTCGGCCGATGGCTAGGCTGGCTGGCACTCGCCTGCGGATTTCGACACGCCGCCCAACCGCTGCTGGCTGCCGGTGCGGCCCGACTGCTGGCTGCTGCGATTTTTTCGCTGGCTCTACGTCACACAACGGCAGCTGGCGAATGGCTGATCGGCGGATGTGAGGCGAAGGTTTTCAGTTGGGCGATGGTGCTGGCGGCCGCTGGCGAGATTGCGTTGGGGCGGTTGGCGGTTGCATGGGTGGCGTTAGCCGCAGCCACGGCCGTGCATCCGATTGTGGGCGGCTGGGGAATGGGAGCCATGGTGCTTGAGCGGTGCCTGACGGCGCGGACAACGCTGTGGCAGAACACGTCAGCCTGGAACGTGCGCGCTGGATTGTTGTTGATCGCTGGCGTGCTCGTGGCTGGAGTTGGAATTGTGCCGGCCCTCTCGCTCACATCAGGCGTAGAGCCTGCGGTGCGTGCGGCGGGAACGCACATCTATGTCGTTGAGCGGCTGTCGCATCACCTGCTCATGCGAACGTTTGCCGATGGCTTTATCGCCCGGCACATCCTAGCGATTCTGCTCTGGGCGGCGATCCTGCGGCTCTCGCCCTCCTCACCAGCGCGCCAGCGAGCGGCTGGATTTACAATCGCCGCGATCGTCCTCTCGGCTGCAGGCTGCGGAATATCGCTCTTGGAGCCGCTAGCCCCAGGCATGACGTATGCGCTGCTACGGTTCTATTGGTTTCGCCTTGCAGACGGACTCGTGCCGCTCTCGCTGTCGCTGGCGGCGGCATCGCTGGCGTGGGGTGGCCTCTGGCCGCTCTGGCAGCGGATCGGGCTGGCCGGGCTGGTCTGCTTTCTGTGTGCCGACACTTTCCACGAGAGCCGCCACTGGCCGCTGCCGTGGCGACACACATTGGTCGCTCGTAGCGACTCGAAGGTGCAAGCGGCTGCCTGGCAAGGTATCTGTGAGTGGGTGCGAAACAACACGCCAGCCGATGCGTGCTTTCTCACGCCGCGAGGTGCATCGACATTCACGTGGCGGACCGGCAGGCGGGAAGTGGTGGCCTGGAAAAACATGCCGCAAGATCCGAAGTCGCTCGTAGAATGGCGGGCCAGAATCGTCGACTGCTTTTCACCCGACGGCACGCTCAACGCGCTGGAGCGAAGTACGGCGTCCCTGGGTCTCCAACGCATGCAGTTGGTGGCCCAGCGGTATGGAGCCAGCTATGCAATCGTGCCGACAGATCTTGCGGGCCCTGCCCATTTGCATGGCTCCCAGACACCCCTGCCGTGGCCGCTGCTCCATGCAAACGCTGGCTATGCCGTCTACCATATCACAGAAGTTTTTCCTACCGAATCACGCACTGCCCAACCACCATGATGCACGCTTCACAATCCGAATCATCTTGCCGCGAGCGCCGCAGCATTCCACCGATCGCTGCTGTTGCCTTCGACCTCGACGGCCTGCTCGTCAACACCGAAGAACTCTACCAAGAGGTGGGCACAGAATTGCTGCGACGACGCGGGTGTGTGTTTGGTCCAGACCTACTCAATGCGATGATGGGGAGGCCGCAGGCAGTATCGCTGCAGACTATGATCGACTGGCACGGCCTGACCGACACCGTCGAAACATTGGCGGCAGAGACTCACACGATCTTCAGCGCGCTGCTAGAGACGAGGCTGCAGCCAATGCCCGGAGCGGTGGCCTTGCTTGATGCGATGGATGCCTCCGGCATCCCGCGTGGGGTGGCAACGAGCAGTGGCCCTGAGTTTGCAATGGATGTGCTCAGCCGAGTGGGGCTCCGTGATCGGTTTGCGTTTGTCCTCACAAGCGCCGACGTAGTGCAGGGTAAGCCGCACCCTGAGATTTATCAGAAGGCGGCGAACCGACTGGCCGTCGCACCCGGGGCCATGCTCGTACTGGAGGACTCGCAAGCCGGATGTCAAGCGGCCGTGGCGGCAGGGGCCGTTGTGATCGCCGTCCCAGGAGGCCTCAGTCGTAGCCATGATTTTACTGGCGTGAGTTGTATCGCCGAATCGCTGGCCGACCCTCGCATCTACGGTTCGCTCTTCAAACTGAGCTCGATCGCAATCCTGCCGCACCCATCACCGGCGCTAGGCTATAGCACGCATGATTCACTCGGCGACTGAGATACTCGCCGCATGTGCGAGGAGACAGCTGAGCCGACACACGTGCCGTGCGGGAGGAAGCCGCCGGGGGCGGGTAAAGTCTCCGCTTCGATGCGAGGATACGCCGACTCGCGTCAACTTCACCCGACCCCCGGCTCGCCAAGCGATTGCTCGGATGTCGCCGTCCATCCGCATCGAGCACTCAATAACCGAGGCGATGGGTGTCGGCGGAAGCTTGAGGAGCCCTCGGGCGTATCCTCGCCCTCGGCGACGAAACTTCTGCCGCACCCATCGCCGGCGCTAGGCTATAGCACGCATGATTCACTCGGCGACTGAGATACTTAGACGGCTAAGCCTGCAGACGCCTGCGTGAACGCAGATGCCGTGCGGCAGGAAGCCGCCGGGTGCGGCCTAGAGTTCCACGCCAATCCGGTTGGCTTGAAGGCGCAGGGCGCGTTCAATGAGAGGAAATGGGTAGCGTTGCTGTCGCTGCAACGCCCACAGGAATGTGGAATCGACCAGCTTTGCCGGGAGTCTGCCTGCGTGAACCATCGCCACCACTTCGTCCACGAATTCAAACTCGTGGGGCTGGCGAGCTTTTAAGCCCTTGGCCAGTCGATCCTCCATCGACACCACTGAGCCAACGCCTGGCGATTCCTCGGCGCGACTGCCGGCAACCGAGAGGCCCACACCGACCAAACAGCTCAGAAAGAACGCTTCACGCGTGACGGTTTGAATGAGGTGACGCATGTTTTCTCCAACCGCGAGAGATCCGTCGTCCTACTCGTCCCACCACCAGCGGCCTGCGGGAAGGGTGAGTTTCTCGCCCCGAGCTTTCGCGACGGTGCCCTTGTCGTCCATGAGCAGATTTGGTGAATCCAGAGCCATACGTGGCTGAAGTGACACGCCTCCGCCAATCGGCGTCAACAGCCGGCTTCCACGCCAGATGGCATTGATCGCCGTCTCCACTTCGACGGGGGCGGCGAGTGTTTCAATCGAATAGACTTTTTCCGACAACAGCGTGGCAGCATTCCACTGCGTCCGAGCATAGGCATCATGCTCCTGCAAGTATGCGGCGGCCACTGCCAGATCGATCAGATTACGAAGCTGGGCATAGATGGGATTGCGTGCGGCGATCTCAGGATATTTTTTGCTGAATGCCTCGGTAAACATTTTGCTGGCCCGGTCAGCTCGATCGGCACTCATGCGACGGCCGTCGGCCATCACAACTTCGTCGGCACCACAGAGCTTCACGCCCCTGCCCACCAGTTCGATTGCCAAATCGTCTTCGCTGATTCGCACACACTGGTAGTCGGGAACGAAATACCAACGCTGGAGCGCATTGGCAGCCACGCTCCCGGCACTGGCCAGTTCGATCCACGTGCTCATTTTCACAGGCGGCGGCTCCAGTCCAATCCCGATCAGCTTCATCCGGTAGTCGGCCTCCACCATCACGTGCGCACAATGCGTTGACGGTGACACGCCCTGCACGCTAACCACCTGCGTGCCCAGTGCCTGCTGCATGCCTGCTACGATATCTTCTGTGCTTTCGGTGGGGTTGATTCGCCCAACCTTTTTGAGAAATGCTTGGAGCGAAGCCAACCCAGCGGGCTTGGGATCGATCGAGCAGCCAATACTGCGGTCGGTGGGCTGCCCAGGCGGAAACACCCGCATCACCGCCGCAAGATCCTCCAGCAGCACCGTCGGACTTCCGGTTTCAACGCCGACAACTCGGCCGGTGGCATCGGCCATCCACCCTTCCGCCGGACCGGCGATCACCACTTCTCCTTTGTCGGATCCCTCGCCAGGATAGACAAACACATACTGAATGCGAGTGAGGCCGGCGAGTTTCGCAAGGGCGTCTGGAATGCCGCGACCGGCCGCGGCGGCTGCGGCCACTTCGGCTTCCAACCGCGAGAGAGCCACCTTACGAAGCTTGGAGCTTTTTTGGAGTTCGCCAGGCAATACAGCCGCCGCGGCCTTGCGTCTGGCCAGCGAGAGTCCTGCGTCAGCCACGCCCTGCGTTCGCAGCACACCCTGCGCATCAATGACGATGCCAGCAGCCCCCGCAGCGCTGCCTGTTCCGGGGGCGCCCACTCCACCGCCACCGCCGCCCACGCCACCACCGCCCACGCCACCACCGCCGCCCACCTGGCCGAACGTAACAGCACCCGCCAGCATGAAGCCCATTGCAATGGATCCGGCTGCGATCCAACGCCAGCCAACGGCCCCTTTCTGATGGGGAGCACAGTGAAGCCGTGCGGTGTGTGCGATCTGCATAAACAACACCCTTCCAGAAAATATGGAAAGCGAAACGGGAACGCCGGAAAACTCGGACTCAAATCGTAGTTTCACAGGATGGCTGAGGCAATGCGAAGTTTTTCTGGATTGAGTGCATTTTTGGCTGATTTTTTGAACACGCGACTGTGATCTAGGAACGCGTGATCTCAGCTGTGAGGCCGGCTGGATTCCACTTCAGCTGATGGCTCGGGCTTCCGGGACGGGGAAACCCAAAGGGGCGCGAGCCAACCTCGGAGCTTCTGCTACGAGCCAGCCACGGCAGATCGGGGACCGCGACGAACCGATTCGGCATCGCGGCGTTTGGTTGCCAGCGTGACTGCAGCCCGCACGCCTCCGGAACCGAGCAACTCCACAAGCTCGAAAAGAAACTGCTGCGACCAACTAACCTTGTCGCGGTCGGCCTCCATCAAGACACGCCGGCCATCGGCCAACTCCAACACCATGCGTAAAGGAACAGACCCTGCGTGGCGGCGCACGATCGCAGCCAAGCGGTCGAGCGTGCTGCAGTCGTGCTGCGGCTCTCTCAGCTTCACCGTCACATTCCGCACAGGTTTGCTCCAGATCTCTGCGATCGGAACCAGATCGTTCACGATTAGATTCGTCTCTTCGCTGCCAGGGCGGCGGTCAACTGATCCAGATACCACCACCACAGCATCCGGCTGGATATGTGCTCCCAGCCTCGCGTAGTCTTCCGGCCAGCAAATCGATCGCACAATGCCGTCCATGTCTTCCAAATCAAACATACCGTAGCGGGTGTGTGCGGATCCTGGCCGGGCCTGCTTCACGTTGGAGAGCTTGAGCGCAGCGACGAGCCCACCGATCACCACATCGCTCTTAGTCTTTGCGGCTCCCAGACTCGTTGTGCTGTGCGTGCAGATCGTTTCGAGGATGCCGCTGTACTCTGCCAAGGGATGGCTGTGGATGTAGTACCCCAGGACATCCTTTTCGTGGGATCGCGTTTCGAGATCAGAAAACGGGGGCACTTCCGGCAGGCCCGATGGCGGGACTGCCGCAGCCTGTGGTGCCTCCTCAAAAACGTCAAACAAATTTTTCTGCCCGCTCTTGCGGTCGGCCAGTCGGGAAGCGCCAGCAGCCATGGCTCGCTCGATGCCCGCTAGGATCGCCGCGCGGTGGGGCCCCAGCGAATCCATTGCTCCAGCCTTTGCGAGGCTCTCGGCTGCTGTTTTATTCACCACCGATGGATCTAGGCGGCTGCAGAAATCGTCCAAGCTGCGGTAAGGACCATTCCGCTGCCGCTCAACGCCAATGGCCGTTGCCGCTGGCACGCCGCAGCCTTTGATCGCAGACAATCCAAATAAAATCCGGCCGCTGGCCACCGTGAAGTCAACACCCGATGCGTTAACGTCTGGCGGCGTTACCTCGATTCCCATCCGTCGGCAGTCTTCAATGTGCTCAACCAGCGCGTCTTTCTTTTTGAAATTGCGGCCCGTGATATCGCCGGAGAGAAGTGCCGCCATAAACTCGACTGGCCAGTGCGTTTTCAAATAGGCCGTCTGCCAGGCCAGCAGGGCATAGGCCGTTGAATGGCTTTTGTTAAACCCGTAGCCGGCAAATTTTTCGATGAGACCAAAGAGATCTTTGGCCTGCGGTTTCGAGAGCCCCTTGGCGTTGGCCCCATCCACAAACTGCTCTCGGAACGCCGCGATCGTTTCGATCTTTTTTTTACTGATCGCCTTGATGCACGTATAGGCGCTCGAAAGCTCAATGCCTCCAAGCCGCTCCAGAATGCGCATCACCTGCTCCTGATACACCATCACGCCGTGCGTTTCTTCGAGCAAGTCTTTCATCACCGGATGGCGGTACTCGGCCCGCTTGCGACCGTTTTTAACCGCTACATAGTCGTCCACCATGCCGCCCTCAAGCGGTCCCGGCCGATAGAGCGCATTGACGGCTACGATGTCTAGAAAGTGGTCGGGCTTCATCCGCTGCAAGAGGTCGCGAATGCCGCCGCTCTCGAGCTGAAAAATGCCTTTTGTTTCGCCCCGGCAGAGCAATGCAAACGTGGGAGCATCGTCCAGCGGAAAGGCGAGCGGATCGATTTTTAATTGCCCGCCAGTGGCATGAATAATTTCGACTGTCTTCGCCACAACGGTGAGATACCGCAGGCCTAGGAAGTCCATCTTCATGAGCCCCGCATGCTCGACATCGTCCATGGCCCACTGCGTGATCACATCCTCCTTGCCAGTCACTCGCTGCAGCGGCACATATTCCACAAGCGGCCGGTCGGCGATGACAACGGCCGCAGCATGGGTGCCGACATTGCGTGCAAGCCCCTCGATCCGTCCTGCCAGATCCACAAGCTCCCGCACCTCAGCATCCGCTTCGCAGGCCGCTGCCAGTTGCGACCCCGGCGACGTGGCCTTCTCCAACGTGATGCCCAGTTGGTCGGGCACCATTGCCACTATTGCGTCCACGCGAGGGATCGGCATTCCCAAGGCGCGTCCCACGTCGCGGATCGCTGCCCGGGCGGCCAGCGTGCCGAACGTGCCAATCTGAGCCACGTTGGCAGCGCCATACTTCTGCTTCACATACTCGATCACCTCGCCTCGCCGCTCTTTGCAGAAGTCGATATCGATATCGGGCGCCTCCCGGCGGTTGATGTCGAGAAAGCGTTCAAAGAGCAGGTCGTATTCAAGTGGGCACACATGCGAGAGATAGAGCGAGTAGGCTACCAGCGAACCCACGCCCGACCCTCTCGCTGCAGCCGGAATGCCCTGCTCGCGGGCGTACCGAACAAAATCCCACACAATCAGGAAATAACTTGAGAACCCCAGCGTGTCGATCACGCCCAGTTCCCTGTCGAGCCGCTCCATCACCTGCGAATGAAGCTCCTCTGGCGGCGAACCTGTTTCAGTGTTGCTGGAGGCAGAAATAAAATCGGGTTCTGCGATGGCTGCAATCCATCGCTTCGGCACTGCGGCATACCGCTCGTGTAGCCCATCGACGCACAGCCGTCGCAATTCCTGTGACGCAGTGCGGCCGCTTGGCACATCAAAGCCAGGAAAATGTCGCTTGCCGAGATCCAGCTCGATGGCCACCGAGTTGGCAATCTCTTGGCTGCGACCAGCAGCCGCAGTGGCCGTGGTGCGGTCGAGGCCAGCGAAGGCGGCGTGCATTTCCGTCGGACTCTTCAGATAGAACTCGTTCGAATCCATCCGCATGCGGGAGGTGTCGCTCCGAAATCGACCCGTGTTGACGCAGAGTAAAATATCTTGCGCGACAGAGTCTTCGCGATTCACGTAGTGGCAGTCGCATGTTGAGACAGGCGGGATGCCCAACTCTCGCGAGATGTCGAGCGCTGCGCCGGTCACCTGCTGCTGCACCTCTAGGCCATTGTCTTGAATCTCCACGAAATAACGGTCGCCAAAAGTTTTCTGAAACCAGCCGGCGACCCGCCTGCCCTGCTCCAGCGAATCGGACTGCCCGTGGCCGCCGCCGATGAGCGACCGGCTGAATTCGCTTGATAGGCAGCCCGACAGGCAGAGAATCCCTTCGCTGTGGGCCGCGAGTAACTCGCGATCGATTCGAGGCTTGAAATAAAAGCCTTCCAAATACGCCTTGGTCGCCAACTGCAAGAGGTTGGCGAAGCCCTGCTTGTTCTGGGCCAAGAGCGTGAGGTGGTAGCTTGAATCCTTCTGGTTGCCGGCGTCTTTCTGAAACCGACTGCCCGGGGCGATATAGGCCTCGTAGCCAATGATCGGATTGAGCCCGGCAGCCTTTGCCGCACTATAAAACTCCAGCGCTCCGTGCAAGTTACCGTGGTCGGTGATGGCCAGCGCGTTCATGCCCAGTTCAACGGTGCGGCTGACAAGCCGCTCGATTGAACTCGCTCCGTCGAGCAGACTGTAGTGGCTGTGGCAGTGGAGATGGACGAAAGACCCGCTCACGTGCGTGCTCGCTTCCGGTGAAAAACGTTAGCGATCGAAAAGTTTTTTGATGGCCCACACGGTGGCCGCACGGCCAGCACGGGCGATCGACCGCGTCAGCGGAATGTGCTTCGGGCAGACGGCGACACAGTTCTGCGCGTTGCCGCACATCTGGATGCCTCCCTGCGACGTGATCGCCTTGAGCCGCTCGTCTGCGATCATCTTGCCCGTTGGATGGCTGTTAAAAAGCATCGCTTGACTGATGGCGTGCGCGCCTATAAACCCGCGATCGAACGCCGCCTTGCGTCGCTTGTCAAAATCTTCGGCCGACTCATCGTCTCGCTGCACCACCTCACTCTTGGTGTACTGCGGGCAGGCCTCAAGGCAGCAACCGCAACTCATGCACGTGGAGAGTGGATAGGCTTCCTCCTGCTCATCCGGCGAGATCCGTGGACCGGAGCCATGATCGTAGGAGCCGTCAACCGGCACCCACGCCTTTACTCGCTCAAGCGCCCGAAACACCCGCTGCCGATCGACCACCAGATCCCGCACGACTGGGAATTTTGACATCGGCTTGAGCTCGATTTCTTCGGGATTTTCCTCGAGTAGCTTGTCGACCAGAGCCGTGCAAGCCATGCGAGTACGGCCGTTGACGAGCATCGTGCAGGAACCGCACACCTCCTCAAGGCAATTACAATCCCACGCCACAGGCGCGACGTGCCGACCGTCCTGCGATTGAGCCATCGCGGCAATCCGCTGCAGGATGCTGATGACGTTCATCGTGGGCTCATAGGGCACCGCGTGACGCTCCCAATAGCTTTCCTGCCCTGGAGCATCCTGCCGCAGCACGCGCACGCGAACGATCCGGTCGCTTTCCTTGGCACCCGCCGAGGCAGCGTCACTCTTTTCAGCGATTTGAATCATGGGGAGAGTCCTCCGGATGTGATGGCCTGAGCGTGAATCGCATCGGCTTTCTTCTGACGTTCCTTCCACACTTCTTCGATCACATCGCCCCCCACGAGCCCATAGAGGCGAGGACGCGGTGGCAGCAGCGATGTGTCGATGTCTTCGTAAGAAATCTGCGTGTGGCCGTCGCTGCCGTGTTTGGCAATCGTACTTTTCAGCCAGCGACGGGTGTTCATCTCGAACCGGTCGCACCACTGTTCGGCCTCGCGACGCTGCTCCCCTGGCTCGGTAGCTGCAATGCCGGGCATGGCTGTGCTCGGTTTGTAGTGGGCCCCGCGGCATTCATCCCGCTGCAGCGCCCCTTTCAGAATCAGCTTAGCGATCGGAAACATATCGCCCAGTGCCTTGGTAAAGACAACGTTTTGATTTGTCCAGTTGCCCGTGTCGGAGAGCGCACATCGCTGCCAGCGATCTTCCAGCGTGCACACTTCACCGTAGGCAGCAGCCAACTGCTCGTTGCGACGCACGACAGTGGCTGTGCGAGTCATCAGTGTGCCGAGTTCTTGGTGCAAGGCATAGGGATTTTCATCGCCAGCACGGCGGGCAAGCAGGGCCTCGTGCCGCTCCTCCTGCCGACGCATCGCTGTATCGAAGAGCCGCGACGATTCTTCGGCTGCCGTTTTTCCACCCCCGTTGGCCGATGCCACTACGCCCGGAGCGCAGAACAATCCGCTGAAGATGCACGACAGAAGCGAATTGGCGCCCAGCCTGTTGGCACCGTGATACTGATAGTCACACTCGCCAATCGCGTAAAGGCTAGGAATATTCGTCTGCTGGTTCCGAGGCGAGCCCGGCTCAAGACCACCAGCCCCGCTCTTCTGATAGTCAACCCACAGCCCGCCCATCGAATAGTGAACGGCCGGAAAAATCTTCATCGGGACCACTCGAGGATCAACGCCCTGAAACTTTTCGTAAATTTCAAGGATGCCGCCGAGCTTCCGGTCGAGCATCTCACGGGAGAGATGGGTGAGATCGAGATAGACGCAGAGTTGGTCTTTTTCCACCGACAGGCCATCGGTTGTGCAGATGTCGAAAATTTCGCGAGTGGCGATGTCGCGAGGCACGAGGTTGCCGTACTTCGGATACCGCTCCTCCAAAAAATAGGATCGTTCGGCTTCGGGAATGTCTCGCGGATCGCGTGGGTCGTGCGGAGTGCGCGGCACCCACACACGGCCACCCTCGCCGCGGGCGCTCTCGCTCATCAGCCGCAGTTTGTCGGCGCCTGGAATCGCGGTGGGATGCACCTGAATAAACTCGCCGTTGCCGTACCACGCGCCGCTTTGATACGCCCGGCTGATGGCACTGCCCGTGCAGACCATCGACATCGTTGACCGGCCATAGACAAGGCCGCATCCACCCGTCGCGAGAATCACTGCATCAGCAGGGAAGGCGCGGAACTGCATCGTAACGAGATCTTGGCAGACCGCGCCTCGGCAACGGCCCGACTCATCTAGGACCGGCTGGAGGAAGTCCCAAAACTCCCACTTCTTTACTTTTCCATCGACCTCAAAGCGGCGTACCTGTTCGTCGAGTGCATAGAGCAGCTGCTGGCCCGTGGTGGAGCCAGCGAACGACGTCCGCTTGTAGAGCGTGCCACCAAACCGACGCTGATCGCGATAGCCCTCGGGCGTGCGGTTGAAAGGCACGCCGAGGCGGTCCATCAGATCGATAATCCGCGGACCCCAGTCGGTCATTTCCTTGACGGGCGGCTGGTGCTGGAGGAAATCGCCTCCATACACGGTGTCGTCGAAGTGCTTCCACTCGCTGTCGCCCTCTTGTCGAGTGAGCGCGTTGACGCTGTTAATGCCGCCTTGCGCACAGACGCTGTGGGATCGCTTGACCGGCACTAGGCTGACCAGATCGACGTGAATGCCCAGTTCGGCCAGACGCATCGTGGCGGAAAGTCCGGCGAGTCCGCCGCCGATAACAAGAACGCGGGGTTGTGCCATGGCTCTCAGATTCCTGTAGTGGAAACTCCCGTGGTGGAAGCAGCGGGGCTGGGGTTGGATATGGGCTGAGGAGCTGCCCGAACGCCCGCAGCAGGACTCCCCGCAGCCGGTTGCCCTTCGAGCATTCGCTTGACTCCCTCCATCCTGTCTTCGATGACCTTGGCATCCTCGACGTTAACGTTTCGCATGCCTACCAACGCCCCCAATCCAACGCCGCCAAGCAGCACGCCCACGACAATACTCACCCAGCTGGCGCGTCGCATGGCCGCAGGACTCGTCCAGAGCCCCCATGTGATTCCGAGCGTCCACAGACCGTTGGATAAGTGAAAGACGGCCGATACGATTCCCACAGCATACAAAATCCCAACGATCGCGGGCTGGAGCGCCACGGCCGCCGAACTGGAGGCGTGATGCGGATCAAATTGACCACCACCCAGTGCGGCTCCCATCCAGTGCAACTGAATCAGATGCCAGATGATGAACGCAAAGACGATCATGCCGGTGGCTCGCTGCAGCGTGTAACGCACATTACCGGCATAGGGATACGAGCCGACATTCGGCAAACCGCCAGCGATAATCGCAAACCCCACCGTGGCGTGAAACAGCATTGGCAGAAAGATAAACACCCATTCAATCGGCACCAGCAGCGGGCCCAGTGAGTGGATCAAGTCCACTCGCGACTGAAACGCGCCAGGGCCGGCTAGGACGGATGCGTTCGTGAGCAGGTGGACCACCAAAAAAGCCCCCACCGGCACCAAACCTGAAAGCGAAAACAGCCGATAGATCAGAAACTGGTTCCGAGTTACAAACGACGGATTCGACTCACTCTCGCTCACAAACAGCCTCGTAATCGTGGAGGGGTCAATCCTATCAACAGCCACATGGCGGCTACACAAAACAGCAGCCAGACGGCTGAACGAACACCTTGCAGCTATGAAATCAAAGCCGCAAGCCAAAGGGAGTATAGATTTGGGAGAGACTGCGGCAACAGCCATAGCCGATTTGGCGAGAACGTCAGCTGAATTTATACTGGAACTGGATTGACTCTCGCCAACGTGGATGGCAATCGTGGAGGACTGTTGGGTGTCGGAACCGAGTGATTTGCAGCCTGTGATGGCCGCTGCCAAGACGCCGCAGTCAACTTCTCCACCGCTTGATCTGGTGCGTGTACTGGAGCATCTGCCCGATGGCGTGGCCCTCTTGGGAAACGGCTACACAATCCAATGGGCCAACTGGCAGATGGGCGAATGGTGCGGTCGCACCTCGCTGCAGGGCTGCAACTTTTTTGAATCGCTTGGCAATCCTGAAATCTTAGGCCCTGAGCTACACGCATCCACATCCGGTGGGCGGTCGAGCAGTACGATGCTGCGAACGAAAGACAACCGCTACTTCCACGTGCACGCTTCGGCAGTGTTTGCGGCCGCCGCATCAGCCGAACAGCCCTCGGATGCCGAAGGCTCGCTACCTGTCAGCGGCCAAGTCGTCGTGGCTGTCTGGGATGTCACTCACACGATTCTGGAGCAACAGAAGAGAGCATTGATCCATCAGGCTGGCCAAAAGCTCGCCGATCTTTCACCGGCTGAGTTAGCCGACATGACGATTGCCGAACGCATCGAACTGCTCAAGAGCAACATCCTTCACTACTCAAAGGACCTGCTGCAATTCGATGTGGTGGAGATCCGCCTCCTCGACCAACAAACCGGCAGGCTCGAATCACTCCTGGCCGAAGGGATGAACCCGGAGGCAGAAGCCCGCATTCTGCATGCACAACCGGCAAACAACGGAGTAACGGGCTACGTTGCGGCCACAGGCCGCAGCTACTTTTGCAACGACACCACCAAAGACTTGCTCTATCTGGAAGGCTGCACAGGCGCAAAAAGCTCGCTCACGGTGCCTCTCATGTTGCACGAGCACGTGATCGGCACATTCAACGTTGAGAGCCCGGAGCCGGGCGGGTTTTCCGATACCGACCTGCAATTCCTCGAGATCTTTTCTCGGGATGTTGCTGCGGCCCTCAACACGCTGGAACTGCTTGTTGCCGAGAAAGCATCGACGGCAGCCGAAAGTATCGAAGCAATTCACGGCGCTGTGGCCCTGCCCGTCGACGACATCCTGAACGATGCCGTCAACGTCATGGAACGTTATATCGGCCACGACGCCGACGTTGTGGAGCGTTTGCAGCGAATCCTGCGGAACGCCCGCGATATCAAGCAGGTGATTCAGAAGGTAGGCGAGAAGATGACTCCCAGTTCGGCCCACACGCAACTGCGGCAGGGTGAGAGCCGACGGTTCATCGCGGGCAGGCAGATACTCGTAGTCGACTCCGACGAGCAGGTGCGGGCTGCGGCCCACAATCTGCTTGAGCGATACGGTTGCATCGTCGAGACAGCCCGCGACGGCGCCGAAGCGGCATCGATGGTGCGGGCCGTTGGTGGCGAGGCCTACGATGTGATCATCGCCGACATCCGTCTGCCTGACATGACCGGTTACGAACTGCTCCTGAAACTGCAAGACATTCTGGGCACCGTGCCGCTGGTGCTGATGACGGGTTTTGGCTACGACCCGGGCCATTCGATCGTGAAGGCCAGACAGGCTGGCATTGAGTTGGTGCTCTTCAAGCCTTTTCGTATCGATCAACTCCTCGACACCGTCGAGCGGGCCTTGGCCATTCCAAAGCCTGTGGTCTAGACCGCATTCGACTTTGGTGGAGCAGCCGCAAAGGGGCGGCAAAAGTCTCCTCGCTGTGGGCCGCGGCGGCCCAAGGCTCGTCGAGCGTTCGCCGACCCCCTTGCTCCCCTTTCTATTTTGCCTCATTCGCGGCTAGAGCTATCCGATGATGCGCTCTAATCCACCCCTTTTCTCGGCTCTACACCTGCCCTTGACCCCAGCGCGGGCCTGCCGGTATTTCCTCTAGGCGTTGCCCGGTCCCTCAGGATTGTTGTCCATGGCCACGATTCGTACTCGCATTCTCAACGTCGGAGTGCCACCGGTGCGTTGGCATGCGTCGGTACTCCTGCTTGCCGCTTCGGCGGTGGTTGTAAGCTGCGCATTGGGGATCGATTCGGTGGGCCGCGTTGCGCACGCTGAGGACTCGGCTGCCGAGGAACTGCCTTCCCCTCCAGTTAATGCTGCGTCGGATGCTCGCCGAGTCATTGCGGAGGCGATCGCCAGGGCGGCCTCGCAGACGGCAACCACGCCCTCGGAAAACGACGACGCACCTATCTTGAACCTTTCACCAGCCACCAGCACAACGATCTCACCTAGCCTAGCGATTGCCCAACTTTCAGCCGAGGTGGCTGCCAAACAACTCGAAGCCAAACGCATGGCGCAGCGTTCGCCGGGCGACGCGTTGGAATTACTGGAGGCGATTGCTGCGGAAGTGGCCAAGCGGGAGGTTCCCGTAGAAGCCAAGGCACAGCTCTCGCGACGGATCGAACGCACCCGTCGCGATATCGAGGAATCCACCGGCAAGCGGCGGGCCGAACTGGCGCTGGACCGAAAAAACGAACAGATCGAGGGGCAGATCGACCGCCAACGAGCCAAACGGGTGGACGTGGACGAGCGGCTTGCAATGCTCGTCGAAGAATACAATGCCCTCGTTGACGAGCGGCGATTTCCAGAGGCTGAGGCGATCGCCAAGAAGGCTGGGCAACTCGCCCCAGACAATGCAGTGGTGCGGCAGTTGCTCGCCCAGAGCCGGATGATCCGTCGGCTCGACACGCAGAAGTCGATCGAGGGTGGCAAGCAGACAGGCTTTTTGGATGTCGCCGAAGACTCCGACCGTTCCCTCACGCCGTTCGTTGGGCCGATCTCATTTCCCGAAACCAAGGACTGGGAAACCCTCACGAAAAACCGCACCCGCCTGGAGGCCGAGGGCCGCTCCCGCGCCACGCCCGCCGAGGTGGCGATTCAAAAGAAGCTCAGCACGCAGGTGCGGGCCTCGCACCGCAACGAACCCTTGGCAGTGGTGCTGGCTAGCTTGGCCAAGCAGGCCGGAGTACCAATTCATCTCGACATGGTCGGCTTGGAAAGTGAGGGTGTGCGCAGCGACACTCCCGTCACCATCTCGCTGGACCAGTCGATTTCCCTCAAAAGCGCGCTCAAGTTGCTGCTCGAACCGCTGCACCTCGACTCGTGCGTTCAGGACGAGGTGCTGAAAGTGACCAGCCCGAAGCTCGTGAAGGGCGAGGTCTACAGCATCTCCTATCAGGTAGCCGACTTGGTGATTGCGATTCCTAATTTTTCGTCTGAAGGCTTGGGGCTCACCGGCGCTCTCCGCGAGGGATATTCTAGGATCTCCCCGTCCAACGCTCTGGCTGTTCAAACAGGGCCAGCCCCCATCGGAATCAACGGCATCGGAAAGGCGGCTTCGGGTGCCTCCGTTGAGCCTGGATCTCTGGCGCAGCTTCAAGGCGGCATGAACCGACCGGCTGCCGGCTCGATACCGTCCACTCCGTTCGGGCCACCGGCAGCAGGCAGCAGCGGGGCCGATTTCCAGTCGCTTATCGACCTGATCCAAAACACGGTCTCTCCGCAGAGTTGGAACACGGTGGGGGGTCAAGGGGCGATTCAGCCATTCGACACGAATCTCAGCCTCGTAGTGAGCCAAACGCAGGAAGTGCACGAAGAAATCGCCGGCTTGCTCGAGCAACTCCGCCGACTGCAGGACTTGCAGGTAACGATCGAGGTGCGATTTGTGTCGCTCAACGACACGTTTTTCGAGCGTATTGGAGTCGACTTTGACTTTAACATTCAGACGAATGTCAGCGACCCTCTCAACATGACGGCCGTGCCCACGCAAGCAGGCAATACTTCAACCTCGCCATATGCGCTTGGAATCTCGCCAAGTCCGGGCGGACGGTCCCAGACGATTGGCCTCGACAACACGGGCAACCCTGGCGTGGCCCGATCGCCCACCACTGGAGCGGGTCAACAAAACTTCTTTTCGATCCCGTTTCGACAAAACAGTTTTGGGAGTGCCACGGTGCCGTCGCTGCCAGGACTACCCGACCCGGCCACATCGGCCGCCAACTTTGGCTTTGCGATCCTCTCCGACATCGAGGCCTACTTTCTCATTCAGGCTGCGCAAGGTAACACGCGATCGAATGTCATGCAGGCGCCCAAAGTGACGCTCTTCAACGGCCAAAGCGCGTATGTTTCCGACACCCGGCAACGACCGTTTGTGACGAGCGTGGTGCCAGTTGTGGGCGACTTTGCAGCCGCTCAGCAGCCGGTGATCACCGTGCTCTCGGAGGGAACGGCCGTCAACGTGCAGGCTGTTGTTTCCAGCGACCGCCGGTTTGTCCGGCTGACTCTGGTTCCCTTCTTCTCGACGATCGGGAACGTTCAGGAGTTTCAGTTTGAGGGCTCTCGATCCACATCCACCAAGAGCAGCGACGAGAAGTCTGGACTCACGAGCGACAAGAGCGGACCCACCCTCAACGGCCTAGGTGTCGGCCAGGAAAAATATGCCAACGAGCAAATCCTGAAGTCTGCGGGCACGACGATCCAACTGCCGGAGTTTCTCTTCACCACCGTCACCACCACTGTCAGCGTGCCCGACGGCGGCACGGTGCTCTTGGGCGGCATCAAGCGGCTCCGCGAAGGACGCAACGAATTCGGCGTGCCAATCCTCTCGAAGGTGCCTTATATCAACCGCCTCTTCAAGAACGTCGGCCTCGGCCGCACGACCGACAGCCTCATGCTGATGGTGACGCCTCGCATCATCATTCAGGAAGAGGAAGAAGAAAAACTGCTCGGTGTAAACCGGCCCTAGATCGTATCTCGGATAGCGCCCTAGTTTTGAAGAAGCTCGAGCCGAGATGGGATCCGGGCCGCATCACATGTGGCGAAAAGCCATCGGCTCCGAAATGGCAGAAGTTTCTTCGCGGTGGCTTTTTCTCTGCCGGCCTTCTACGGTGATGCATTGCCTTGAACGATCAAACAATCTGAATGCCCGCCAGGTTCACCCAAGGAACTCCTCGCCATGACACGACTCTGGTTGATCTGCGGCGCAACGTTAGCCGGCGTGGCTGTGGCGGCCGGTTCATTCGGCGCCCATGCCCTGAAAGGCATCCTCGAGGCCAATGGCCAGGCCGCCAACTGGGAGACGGCCGTGAGGTACTGCCTGTTCCACGCAATCGCACTGCTGATTGTCGGCCTCGCGCTGGCCCTGCCGCAGCCCGCTTTCGGTAAGGGCATGCTCATCGCCGCCGGCTTGTGCTTTCTAGTGGGCACGCTGGTCTTCAGCGGATGCCTCGCTAGCCTGGCTCTGTCGGGTATCAAAATCCTGGGCGCTATCGTGCCCATCGGCGGCGTACTCATGCTGCTCGGCTGGGGCTGTCTGGCGATCGCGGGCTATCAGATGGACTCGCGTTAGAGTCATCCACGTGCGCCAGACTGTCGCTTCAGACGCCGCTGGCGACTCCAACCGTTCAGCCCGTTGCTGCAGCATCGGTTGGCGCGTTGATCGAGGTAGTGTCATCCTTTACCTCTTCCACTTCTTCCATCTCGCCAGCATCAGCCTCGGCCTCTCGCTGCGCATCCCGCTGGTCGGCCGTGCTGTCGACTTCGGCGGCCTCGGCTTCCTGCTGTGCGTCCCGCTGATCGGCCGTGTTGTCCACCTCGGCGGCCGTCTCCTCTATCTGCCCGTCCTGCTGATCGTTTTTTGAGTCGACTGGATCATCCCCAAAAGGATCGTCCGTCTCTGAAGCCGGGCTTTCCGGAGCTTCGGCTGCCACTGGATCTTCTGCCGGTGCTTCTTCAGCCAATGGTTCTTCAGCCAATGGTTCCTCAGCAGGATTTTCCTCATCAGTGGCTTCTGCATCGGCCGCAGCATCCTCAGCCTCTTCGGGTTCTTTTTCAGCGTTGGGTGCCGATGGAACTCGCGACTTCGGGGCCGGCTTGGCAAGAGGCTCTGCCCCATTGGCAGTCGATTCCGGCCTGCGTTGCCTCAGCACGTCCGACTCGGCGTCGTAGATCTCTGAATACCGACGCCGGATCGACTCGCGATTGCGACTCAGTGTGGCCACGCGAGCCCGAGCCCGAAACCGTTCCAACTGCAGGCGATCGTTCCCCTGCACGCGTTCCAACGTTCGAGATATCAAAACGCTTCCCCCCCCATCGGCCTCCCGATTCGCGCCATCCTCAAAGTCGGCTGCTGCTTCGTCGGATCGCCCCAGCTTGAGCGCCGCTAAACCGCGAAAGTAGAACGTGCGAGGATCCAGACTGCCCGCCTCAATGGCACCGGTGAGATCGTCGTAGCTGCGCTGATAATCGCTGGCATAGTAGGCATGCACGCCCGATCCAAAGGCAGCCGCCACTGGCCGCTGGTCATCGCCAGTCGTGGCGGCCATGCACGTCTGTACGCTGGCAGCTACCAGCAGCACGAGGATGCCAGGGTTGCTCGCCCAGCATGCGGCGATCGCGGCTCCAGCCACGCCGAGCCACACAGCCGTGCGGCTGGCACGCTGGCTGTTTCGGGCATTCTGTTTTTTGGAGGCACTCTGGCTCATAGACGATTCTCTCCAGCCTTTCGGATTGTCACACATCCGACCACTTCGGTATCGGCACGATTGGACGGTCGAGCGGTGTATCGGGCCGCCTGCCGGAAAAGCCTGCCCTATCTAGCGATTAGCGGGGCCGCAAAGTTTCCCCATCCCCAGCGGTCCCTCGGGCCAACGCATGCTGCCGAAAGATGGCCTCCTCCAGAAAAAGAGCGGGCCGAACAAGCTGCATCATAAGCGTTTCGTGTGGCCAGCCAAAACAGGAGAGCAGTCGGTCGAATTCCTGCGGCGGACAGCTGCCTTTTAAGTCGACCAGCAACACCCGGCCCGCTTTCTCAAAGGCGTTGCCGTCGACCTGCCACGAGAGGCCTTCGCGGCCGCTGGTCCAGACAAACGATCCGTCTGGCTCAGCATACATTCGCTCCAGCCGTCCGAGGCGAGCAAACGCCTCGTCGAAATCAATGGCCATCGATAAAGACAGTTCGTCGCGAGGCACGCTCAGCGTGGGCCACTCCCCCCAGGCGTCGACATAGACCCGATCGGCTGGCGCATCAGTGCCGCACCCAATGCACCGTCGATGCAACGTGATATCAAAGGCAAAGAGTTGCACGCGCGGATCGGTGGCCATTGGCAATGTCGTGAAGAATGGGTTCGGGCGTGGCCGTAAGCGATGATCAGATCCGGGCGGCCATGATCGGAATTGTATCCACGCTTTCCGGCCCCGCCGCGCGGAGCCTCTGTGTTCGGAATCTATCGGCTGAAAAACAGACTGCTCTGGCTAGGCAGCGTCGATGATCCGACCGTTCTCTAGCCGTACGGCTGCAGCAGACTCAGAGGGCGCAAACTCTGCTCCACAGAGCAGCGGATCCATGTCACCCCACTCAGCATCATCCAAAAACGCGACCGTCTGCCCTACGGTCTGCGAAGCCAGATCAACGCAGCTTCCCGCAGAAGGAATCCACGCGGCATCGATTGATGTGCTGCGTGCCAGCGGCACCACTTCCGACCATCGAGGGAGTGGACGCGGGCCGAGACACACGCATCGGGCTTGGCCACCGCCAGAGCGACGGGAGAGGCTGGCCGGTGGATGGCCCAACACAACCGTGCCCGACGGGGCATCGCAGGAGTGGCCAGACAATTGAACCGCTTCCGGCGTTGGCTGATGCGCGTCGAGCCGACCGTTGGCACACCTGCCGACACGATCGTGGATGTCGGACATCCACTCGGCCACCGCTTCAACAGAGTCAAACTCCGCCTCACTGCCGGGGGCAACTCGTCTGCTCTCACGATGCCAGTGATCGACTGCCTTCTGCCATGCCTGAGTCACCCACGCCTTGTGAGCGGGAGCGGTCTCCGGATTGTTCACCGCGTCGCGCACAGTGCAACGTCTCTGGGCCTCGCTGGACTGAGGCTCGAGCCACAACGCCAGCCAGCCAGGCATATCCAGCGGCTGCGCCGTGGCGAGTGTTCGCATGAGACGGCGATGCACGTCGCGGAGAGATCCAAGGCGATGCTGCAGCGGCCCAGCAGCCAGGATTTCTGCAAAATGCGCGATCAGATCGACCAGCAGGCTCTCGTGGAGCGTCGGCGGCCGGTCGGCCCTACCCGCCCAACGGCTGGCGGCCAGATGCCCACAGACCGGAGGCCCACAGACCGGATAGCCACAAAGCGGATCACACGCTTCGCCGTGGCGAATGACCACAGTGCCATTGGTCCAGTGGCCTCCAACGGCCAGTCCATACCGAGATGCCATCTGTCTGCCCGCTTCCTCCTCGAGCCCTGCATCCCTGTCGCCGACAAGGAGCGTCACGCGAACTGGCACAATGCATCCAGATCCCATGATGGGACGCCAACGCCTATCGGCAGCGGGCACGGTGAGGCCTCGTCGAGCCAACCGAGCCAGTCGGGTGAGTGGACGGCTGCCGCACTGAAGCGACCGGGCCATCACGCCTGCCATCACATCGGCCATGCCGCGGCCAAGACCCCAAGGGCGAGCCGACCCGAGCCACTCTCTGCTGGAAAGCCAATCGAATGTGTCGCCCGCCAACACCACATCGATCTGTTCAACTGGGCGGTAGGATCCATCCCGACGGCAACCGGCCCGCAATGCCATCCGCTGCACATCGGCAAAGAATTGCTCCGTCTGCCGCAGAGGCGGCGGCCCAAAGACCGTGCCATCCGAAATAAACCAGTTGGATGTGACGAGCAACATTCCCCATTCTCCTGGCCCAACGCCACGGCCCGATCGCCGCGATGGATTCATCGACAGAATTCGGCCCCAGCATCCCCCGCTGCCCATGCCGCCCTTCGAGCCTGCTGTATCCTGCGAAAATGGGGAAAACTATGCCACCAATGCCGGCTGTGAGGGCTTGCGGGCGGGGCAGAAAACGCAGCACTGGCAAAAGTCAACGCCCCTACGGAGCGATAAATGTCGTTGTGCAGGTCGACTCAAATGAGCCGTCGAGCTCTGCTCCAGAGGCAATAGCCGTGGCTTTTGCCACACTTCCGATCGGCATCCGGTACGACAGTTCAAACGTGGCATGACTGCCTGGCGCAATACTTGGAATGGATTCGAACGCAATATTCGATCCGTCAATCCGCACCCGCGATGGAGTGGGGTCTCCCACGAGCCGAGCCTGATCAGGCAGCACTACAACAAGGTCCAGACGGCCAGACGGAGCCGTGCCATTATTCGAAACAGTACAGACGAGCTTTGTCGCAGAGCCAGCCTGCACTGGATCGTCGCAATCAGCCAGCGACAGTCGCAGACCAGCCTCTCGTGGCGACCGTGGAAGCGGAGTATTGGAGCGGATCATCACACACGATTCATCTGCCACCATCACGCCCCCAACCAGCCCACTCAGGACACTCCGAACGCACGATCGGGATGTAGGCGCATTGCGATATGTGGCAGGAGACTGGGCACGCAGATTGATTTGCCGACGCAACTGGCTACCGGGATCAATTGAAGGCAAATTCCACGAAACCGCCGATGTGCCCAGCTTGTAGCCATCGGATGCCTCCAGCGGCACGTATGACTCACCCCAGATAAACTCAAGTGTGGTCGGACCGGAGGGCACAACGCCGGTGTTGCGCACGACAGCGACATACTCGGCCACAGAGGCAGCCATCACCTCGCTGGGGCCAGTCAGTGCCAGTTCGAGGGAGGGCGCTGCTGATAGCACTGCGGGTGGTGCAGTGGCCGTGGCCATGAGCGGCGGTGATGCGGGCACCACCAAAGGCACAGTCGCCCCCACTGGCGGCACACTCAATGGGGGTGCCGCAAGCAATGGAGTGGCAACAATCGGCGCTGCCGGCACAACAGAGGGCACAGCCGCAGCGCCAAATGCCGAGGGCGTAGCGGGCGCCACCTGCACGCAGGAAGTGGCCCCTCCCATGAAGACATGCGATTGGTCCAGGATTTCAACGCGATGGCACTGCCGGCCTGACTCATCCAATAAGAAATCGAGCGTCATCCGTCGCGAGGTGCCTGCGGCCAGATCGATCGTGCCCTTCTGCTCAATCGGGCTGACCGATGCCTCGTGGTGGTAGCCCTTGTCGAAATAATCCACGATCCGCAATTTGTCCAGCGGCCTGCCAGAACGGTTGACAATCTCCACCTCAAAACTCACCCGCTCACCTACCTTGGCGGCCAACGGCCCTGTGATGAGCACGGCCACAGCATCCTCGGCAAGAACCGACGCACCGAGGCTGGCCACCGTGAGGCCTCCTATGCACAAGACGCGAAATAAATGACGCGGCATCATTCAGCTTTCTCTCCGTGGGGCGGGGATGCTTTGACCTGCGGGAAACAGCAATCCAATTGCCCGCTTGTGTGGTTTGACCGGAACGCGAAAAGCGTACCACGGCGGCAAGCCGTTGCCCATCGGCGTTTTTGGCCGATTCTGGGGCCCAACGCGGGCAGGCTAATCGCCCGTGCGATGCCGCACAATGTCGCCCTCGACCATATAGATCACATCCTCGGCAACGTTGGTGGCCATATCGGCGATGCGTTCGATGTGCTTGGAAACGGAATTGATCCGCAGCAGAGTTTCCACATTTTCCGGGTGCTCCTTGATGCCCTGCAAGACTTTTTTGCGAATCTGCTGCCGGGCAGCATCGACCGCGTCGTCCTCTTCTCGCACCTGCCTGGCCAACGACGGATCGGCATTGATCACCGCGTCCAAGCACTGCTTCACCATTTCTTGAGCCTGCATGGCCATGAGTCGAATCTCTGGCGGCAGTTCGCATGGCTCGCCGGCAGCCAGCTGCGCAACACGCTTGGCAATATTTTTTGCCAGATCGCCCATGCGCTCCAAGTCGTTATTGATCTTGAGCGCAGCCACCACAAACCGCAGGTCGGCGGCAACGGGCTGATAGAGCGCGAGGATCTTGAGGCACTCCTCCTCCACCTCCACCTCCATCCGATCGATTTCCTCGTCGCTTGCCATGACACGCTGGGCCAAATGCGAGTCGCGGTTGATCAGCGCCGTAATCGACTTCGAGATCGCCTCTTCCACCAGCGTGCCCACCCGCAGGATCTTTTCCTTGAGTTGCTCGATCTGACGTTCGATGTGACGGGTCATGAGTGTGGGAGCCTTTGGGTTGATGCCGAACGAATGCGAACGCTGACAACGCTCGATTTAACCGAACCGGCCGGTGACGTAGGCCTCAGTCTCTCGCAATATCGGCTTGGTAAAAATCTCGGTCGTGGGTCCATATTCGATCAACCTACCAAGATACATAAAGGCTGTGTAATCGCTGGTGCGGCTGGCTTGCTGCATGTTGTGGGTAACGATCAAGACGGAATACCTGCCTCGCAATTCCTGAATGAGGTCCTCTACCTTGCCCGTGGCAATTG
>CAIRDU010000180.1 GCA_903877395.1 uncultured Planctomycetaceae bacterium | reverse complement strand
CCCACAGGCTTTTTTTGATGGAGAACCGCTGCCGGGCGGCCTGCTCAGTTGGTCGATTGACTCGAGCCCAGGCGCAATCAACTTGCCGCTGCGCACACTTTGTGTCGGAAAGGCAGAGGCCGAGGGTGCTTATCGAGGCGAAAAAACGTTTGTCGATGAATTGCGTCTCTACCGTCGGCCGTTGACTGCAGATGAGGCGCGCAACGCCTACGCAAGGTTTGTGCCGGGCGGACGGGTGTCGCCCTTGCCATTTGCGTGGATCGACTGGGGGCTCAACGCGGCCACCAAGTCGATGACCGCCGTCATCGACATTCTAGATCCTCGTCGCCAGAAGGTGGCGCGTGTTGAAATGACCGTGACAGGCCCCGACTTCAAGCACACCGTGTGGATCGAGCCTCAGCCACTCGCTGCGGCTGCCACTGTCGCTGTGGGTCCGCGGAATACAGTCTCAAACCTCGTGGATGGTCGTGCGACCGTGTCGGTCCACAATCTCCCTGTGGGCTATGGCCAGCATGTGCTCGGCTTACGATTTCTGGATGCCGCTGGCACCGTCATTGATGAGCAGTCGATCACGCGGCAGCGACCGATCCCGCCTGGTCTGGGGTCGAAAGTGGGCATGCACGAGGGAGAAGTGCTGCCTGGATTCGATCCGCTGCGGACTGCAGCGGATAAAGACGGGCCCCTGAGCGTGTTTCTCTCTGATCGCCGCATCGACATCGATGACCGCGGTTGGCCGTCGGCGCTCGTATCAGAGGGGGCCGACATGCTGGCCGGTCCGGTAGAGATTGAAGCAAAGGCTGGCGGTGAGCCACTGGTGTGGAAATCCAGAGCGGCGCAGCCCGTCTTGGAAGAAACTGCCCCCGATCGAGTACAAACCGCCGGGGGCATGACGGCCGGCACATGGTCGATCGACACACAGGTGGGCATCCAGTTTGACGGTCTCATGAAGATCACCGCACGCGTGGCGTCGTCCATACCGGGCACGCTTAACCGGCTCCTCGTGACCATTCCCCTGAAGCCCGAGCATGCAACGTTGTTCGGCTTTTGGACGGGGCACCCTGAGTTTCGCCACGCGTGCCGGTACGGTGCTACGCCCGTCGCCCAGGGCATTGTGCTCGCAAGCGCCAATCCGGGGGCTGTGAAAAACGGCCAGCTCTTTGGCAGCTTTATTCCGTTTGTCGCACTTGCAGACGACCAGCGGGGTCTCAATTGGTTTGCCGAGAATGATCGTCACTGGACACAGAGCGTTTCTGAATCGGCTGTTGTCGTGGAGCGTCAGGCAAACCGCGTTGTGTTGCGACTCCTGCTCGTGCATGAGCCGATTGAAGTGCACAAGCCACTCGACTATGTCTTCGGTCTGCAGCTTACACCGGTTAAACGCTTGCCAGCCAACCGTCGTTCGCTTCCGAGAAACGTTTCATTTGGACACGTCGACAGCTTTTCTAAACAGGATCTCAAAGTTGATAACGGCCATTCAATGAGATTCTCAATCGCGCCGGAGAATGACGATTTCGACGCTGCCGCAGATCGCTCACAGATGCACCGATCGCTGTACGACAAAGAAGGGGCCTACAGGGGCCCCATCCTGTACCTCGACCGACAGTACATAGGACTCCCACAAAACGCTGCCGAATATGCCCCCGTGTGGTATCGGGGCGGTGGCTTTCAATATCTCCCCGAAGCGCAGGATTGCTATGCGTGGGCGATCAACGAGTGGCTGGCTCGCAAATTGATCGTTGGCTTGTATATCGACGATGTGTGGATTGTGCCATCCACCGACCCGAGCGTAGGACTCGCGTACCAGTTCCCCGATGGCCGCGTGCAGCCGGGTTTCGATTTTTTTCGCTACCACGCGTTGCTCAAGCGGTTGCGATGGCTGTTTCACGACAATGGCGTCGAACCACTCATCTGGCTGCACATGACAAACACGTTTTACATGCCCTGCCTGTCGTTTGCCGACATCCTTTTGGATGGCGAAAGTGCATTTCCAAACTGGGGCGAGGATCGCGATTTCCTGCGGACATGGCCAATGGATCGGCTGCGTTACAACAATCCAGAAAAGTGGGGCATCGCGACCAACTGGATGTTTAAAATTGGATTGG
>CAIRDU010000179.1 GCA_903877395.1 uncultured Planctomycetaceae bacterium | reverse complement strand
GTTTCGGGTTGGGCTTCGATCTTTTCTTCAGTGGCGACGCTCGCCGGAATCTGTTCGACCAGCTTTTGCACTTCGCTTGCTGGCACAATCGCCGCACCCTGTCCTTGCGTTTTACTGAGTCGGAGCGTGCCGATACCGAGCAGTTTTCCATTGAGAGAAAACATTGGGCAGCCCCGCACCACGTTTGTGCCGAGATAAAATGGCCTCGGCCGCTGGATGACAGCGGAGATTTGTCCGGGGAGCATGGCCGGATGATTGTTGAAAAGGTCGTCGAGCTGCGTCAGTGATACCGTATAGTCGGCCACTTCCGATTGGCCCGAGTCTGCTAGGTTTATCGGCGCAAAGACCACGCCTTTTGCCTCTTCGGCATCTGCCTTTGGCCGAACAAATGCAAGGTCGAGGTCAGTGTCCTTAAACACCATGATGGCAGGAATTTCCGTGCCGTCACCGAGCACGATTTCAAGCTCCTTGAGCGTGGCAGAGGCCTCGACTTTGATTGGACCGTTGGGAGAGTTGCCCTCCCGACCATCCACGAGCCGGGAGGGATCAATCGCGCTGAGCGAGAGCACAATCAGGCCGCTTGAGTCGACGATGGTGCCCTCAGCCTTCACTTTCTCCTCCCGTTCGGGGAGGTTCATGCCAGGCCGGTTGGTGGCCGTCATCCGAATCGCCGCCACGCCCGTCACCCGCACGATGGCGTCTTTGTGTTGGTGGAAGATTTTCCGCCCGAGGGATGGCACCGATTCGTCGGCGAGCCCCTGTCTCGGGGCGGCCGCAAACGCCAGCGAGGCGAGCGATGCGACCGCGCAGAACGCCATGTGTCGATCGCAACCTACGTGAACGAAAAAAAACATCGCGCAACTCCTTACCACCGCGGTTCCACTTCGGCAAAAGCAGTGCCAATATTTCTGCGAATAAAAAAGACGACCTGCTTTGGCTTTGTCTCACGGCAGCGAGTGAGAAGTGTCTCTACTTCGGCGACCGTCTTGACTACCGTGTTGTCAATCGACAGGAGAATATCTCCGGGGGCAATGCCTGCCAGTGCCGCCCAGCCATTGGGCTGCACTTCACTCACCCTCACGCCAGGAGTGTTGACTGGCAACCGCTCGGCAATCCGTTCGGCAAGGGGGAGTTCGCGAACCGTCAGTTCGAAGTTGTCATCGCGGAATGTTTCGAGATCGCCGGTGGCCTCCGGCGTGGCAATGAGCTGCGCCTCCAGTTGCAGCGGCACCCCGTTGCGGAGGCCGTCAAACGCGATCCTGTCGCCGACTGGATACGGGAGAACGAGGTTGTCAAAGACATCCTGATCCGATGGGCTACCCGCCGGAATCACTCTGCCGTCGAGTTTAAGAAAAAGATCGCCCACTTGCACGCCCGCCTTTGCGGCTGGTGAATCGGGCACAACGTTAGTCACTCGCACGCCCTTCCGGGCATCGACCTTGAGCGCCTCGGCAATCTCGCGAGTGAGCACCTGCGTTTGCACGCCAAGCCACGGGCGGATCGGCTTCGCGACGCGGTTGTTTTCCGAGGGGGTGCCGATGCGCACCACGGCCACCATCTCTTCTGCGTCCCGCACGAATGTTACCAGCGAGGGAGTGGGCGACGCCGACTTCTCTCCGATGGTGGCCACCATTCTCCGCAAGTCATCTGTGTGGGTAATCGAAACGCCATTGATGTGCGTGAGGATGTCGCCCCCGCGCAGGGCCGGCTTTGATTCAGCGGCCCCGCCACCGTTCCGGACCCCTACGACCAGTGCGCCGTCTGTATTGGATCGCTTGCGTTCCAGCGACACCAGCTTTGTGACGTTCCGAACGGTGAGCCCCATGGGTTGCACCTCTACCTCGGGGGGCAGCGAGGGCTCGCGGACTGTTGTCGTGATTGTCCATTCCATAGGACTGCCGTGGCGGGTGCCCTTGATTGGCACGGCTGAACCTACCGGCATGTTGAAAACGAGCCGATTAAACGCGGGGATGTCTTCGATTGCACGTGCCGCAGGGATCGTTTGGCCATTGAATGATCCGATCACATCGCCTGGCTGAAGGCCAGCCTTTTCCGCTGGCCCACCGGGCAAAACGGACCCTACAACCAATCCATTTTCTGCGGTCATCGATTTGAGAAGCGGCTGCACCCCAAGGCCTATCCAGCTGCGAGAGACGGCCCCATGGGCGATAATCTCTTTGGCAACCCCCTGAGCGATGTTGCTTGGGATCGCACCCCCAAGGCTACCGACACCAATTTCATTCACGCCTACGATTTGGCCGGCGAGGTTGACCAGCGGGCCGCCGCTATTGCCCGGAAAGATAACGGCATCGTGTCCGATCCAGCGGATCAATTCGCCCACGCTCTCTCCTTCGATTTGGAGCGAGCCTCCTGGGGGAATCATGGCGAGATTGGAAACGATGCCCTGAGTCACTGACTGCGACAGCCCCGCCGGGCTCCCCATCGCAAGCACCACATCGCCTAATTGGAGCGTTTCGGAGTCGCCAAAGGATGCGTGGGGGAGCGGCCCAGTGGGATCCCGGCGAGCTGTTGCATCGATCTTTAGAATGGAAAGATCGCTCAGTGCATCGGTGCCAACCAGTGTGGCCGGGAGCTCTTCTCGGTTGGTCAACCGCACCGTGATCCGGCTGCCTCGTCCGGCAACGTGGTGGTTGGTAACGATATATCCTTCGGGGCTGATGATCGCGCCGCTGCCGCTGCCCCTCATCTTTTTCATTCGGCCCGAGCCGCCCGATTCGGTAACAACGTCGATTCGCACGAGTGCCGGATAGACGAGGTCGACTGCCTGTTGAATCAGCCCGCGTAAGGCCATCTCTTGTTCAGGCTGTGGCAGAGTGGCCGCAGTCGCCGCACCCAGATCGGCCCCTATGCTGGCTCCGGCACCCAGTACACCAAGGCATCCAGCGGCGATCGTCCAGCGGGCCAGTGCCCCAGAGACACTTTGAAATGATTGTGTGCGCATGTGGAAAGGAGAGCGGAAGCCGAGTCTCAGAACACCTGCAACAAGCGAACCTAAAAGTCGAGCCAAAATTATGCAACAAAAAATTTAGAGCAGCACTGGCAGCGAGGGAAGCGGGGGCCGTGCTGCGTGAGCGGCGGCGAGGTTGCCGACGAGTCGCTCACAGATGGCTTCGAGGTAAGGACTGCTTGCCGGATCGTCGAAGTTGGCGGCGGTTTGTCCCGCGTCTCCGTGCTCGCGGATCGGGATCTGGATAGGCACCTCGCCCAGAAATGGAATGTCGAGTTCTTGAGCCGTGCGTTTGGCACCGCCTGTGCCGAAAATATCGTAGCGTTTGCCCGTGTCGGGGCAGGCAAAGAAGCTCATGTTTTCCACCATGCCCAGCACGGGAATATTCACTTTGCGAAACATCGCAATCGCCTTGGTGGCATCCAAGAGCGCAACATCCTGCGGCGTGCAGACGACGACAGCACCGGTGAGCGGCAGCACCTGTGAGAGTGTTAGCGCGATGTCGCCAGTGCCCGGCGGCATATCGATGATGAGATAATCGAGCTGTCCCCATGCGGTGTCTCGCAGCATCTGCGTAATCGCGCCGTGGAGCATTGGGCCTCGCCACACCACCGCTTCGCCTGGTGGCACAAGAAATCCCATCGACATCACCGGTATGGCCTGCGGCCCCTGCCCGTGCTTGGCCGGTTGGATTTTCCCGTTCTCTATTTCAGGCCGCCCAGAAAGCCCAAGCAGGTGCGGCACGCTGGGGCCGTACACATCGGCATCCAGTAGGCCTACGCGACTGCCGGCTCTTGCCAGCCCCAGTGCGATGCAGGTGGCGATGGTGCTTTTGCCAACGCCGCCTTTGCCAGAGCCAACAGCGATTACGCTCTTGGCCTCGAGGCCGATTTGGCCCAGCTTGCCAGGCGGGCGTTTGTGCTCCGCAATCTCAACTGCAACTGAGGACACCTTCGGAAATGCAGCTTGCAACACTTCCCTGATCCTGATCCGCGCGGCAGGCCAGAGAATCCCAGAATGGGTTGTGAGACCAACGGTCACTTGAATGCCAGAAGGCGTCACCTCAACGGAATTGATCTGCCCCATCTCCGCGAGCGGTCGGCCAGTTTCTGGATCGCTGATGGCGGCCATCGCAGCGACCACCGAGGCATTATTCGGCAAGGGGTTGTGGTCTGGAGCCGGGCTGGATGGATGTGTCATGTTCGGCATGTGTATCAGCGTGCGACTGTGTGTGGAGATGGAGGGAAGCTATCCGAACCAACACTATCAGAAAGAATGTTTCTGGAAACAATACTGCCAGCCAGCGAGGCTGAGGCGAAGAGACCGCGTGGCTGAAGCGTGGCCATCAGCACCAGCGCCATGCACACCAGCATGGCCACGCCCGCAGCGATGCCGCCATCGGCCTGCACGCCTCGTTTGGCCGAACGGAAATAGATTGCAGCGATGATGCGCAGATAGTAGGCAGCGGCAATGGCCGCGTTGAGAACGAGGATTACGGCCAGCGACACAAAGACCGCGCGACGGCTGCCCAACGTGATGCGGGCATTCCAATCGACTTCCATCGCCGCAATGGCCAGCGACAGCTTTCCCCAGAAGCCAGGCAGAGGGGGAATGCCGGCGAGGCTCAGCACAAACATGGCAATCCCACATGCAGCCACTGGGTTGGTGCCGGACAGGCCATCGAGGTCTTCCACGGACGTGATCTCTTGGCGCAGCGGACGCGGTCCGCTGCCACTTGTCCACTCCGGCCAACGATGGCCCAGATATGTCAGGGCCGCGAAGATGCCGACTGTCGCCAACACGTAGGTGGAGAGATAAAAGAGCGTGGCGCTGGCGCCCCCCAGCCCGAGCGTCCAAGACGTGTCGCTGGCTGTTTGAATTGACCCATCGCCGAGCGTGTCTACGCAGGCCGCGCCTGAGGCTGCTGCAACGGCCACGCCCAGAAGCAAATACCCGGCATGGGCAATCGACGAGCAGGCCAGTAACCGCCGGAGGTTTGTCTGCAGGAGAGCCATAACGTTGCCGACTGTCATCGTGAGCGCGGCCAGAACGGCTGATAGTTGCCAGAAAAGTGTGAGATAGGTGAGAGCTGCTTCGCCGAGAGCAGCCGATCTAGTAAGGGCAGCCGATTCAAGAGACGGAGGTGCAGCCATCGAAATTGCCTGCCCACCGAGGCCGAGTGCGAGCAGACGCAGGAGTACAACGATGCCGGCTACTTTCGGCAGTGTGGCGAGGATCGCGGCATTACCGGGGCTGGTGCCCTCATACACATCAGGGGCGTAGAAGTGCATCGGAACGGCAGCTAAACGGAATGCGGCGCCTGCCATTGCCATGCCAAGTGCCACCGGCAGGAGCACCGTCGCCATGCCCACCAACTGTTCGTCGGTCGAGCACAACCGCTGCCCAATCACCGCGAGGCTCGTGGAGCCGCCGATCCCGTAGAGGCACACCAGTGCATAGAGAAACAGTGCCGAGGCCACCAGCGACAGAAAGAAATACTTGAGGCTGGCCTCTTGGCCATGCGCATCGGTGCGCTTGAGAGCCAGCAGGATGTAGGTTGGAATGGACACCAATTCCAGCCCCACAAATAGCAGCACAAGATCGTTTGCCACGCCCGTCAGCGAGAGCCCTGCCAAGAGTAGCAGGAATGTGCCGGCCTCCTCGCAGGTGCTGCCTCGCCAACTGCCACCGCTGCGACTCACGGCCGATGCAAACACATCACCCGCTTGAACGAGCGACAAGAGCCCGCCGAGCACGAGTACCATCCAGCGGATATAGATCGAAAATCCATCGATTGTGATCGTGCCCGACACGAGCGTAGCCCCATCAGATGGCTGGCCCCCAGCCATCGCCATGGCCGCTGCGATTCCTAGCAAGGCCCCCAGCCAACCGCTCCGAAAGCCAGTAAATGCGCCGGCCATGAAGATGAGAATTGCTGCGGCCACCAGCGTGATTTCGGGCGACAGGAGCGCAAACGTTTCGAGAGATGTGGTCATGAGG
>CAIRDU010000178.1 GCA_903877395.1 uncultured Planctomycetaceae bacterium | reverse complement strand
CTGGAGATCAAGACTGATCCGGAAAGCGATTTAGCCGTTATTAGACTCGCCGACGCGCACGATCTACCGACGGCAAAGCTGGGCGACTCAGACAAACTCGAAACAGGCGATTGGGTCATTGCCATCGGCAATCCATTTGAGCTGGAAACAACCGTCAGCGCGGGCATCATCAGCGGCAAGGGACGAGAATTGGGCGGCATTCGACGCGCTCAGTTTTTACAAACCGACGCCGCCATTAACCCAGGCAATTCCGGCGGGCCACTGGTTAATCTGGCTGGCGAGGTGGTTGGCATCAACACGGCTATCGCCTCCAACAGCGGCGGCTATCAGGGCATCGGCTTTGCGATCCCAATCAACCTCGCCCGCTGGGTGAGCGAGCAACTCATTTCCAACGGCGCTGTTCAGCGTGGCTATCTGGGCGTGGCAATCGGATCCTTGGACGGTGAGGTGGCCACAAAGCTCGGTATTAAAGGAAAGAAGGGCGTCTTGGTGACCGAGGTGATGCCAGGCAGTTCTGCCTCAGAAGCTGGCGTACAGGAACTCGACGTGATTACGAGCTTTGACAACCAGCCCGTGGATGGTCCTCGCACGCTGCAAGAGGTTGTCGAGCGATCCACAATCGGCAAGCCTCACCAATTAACGGTACTCCGCGACGGCAAACCGTTGACGCTTACCATCTCGGTGAAGCCGCTTCCCAACGCTGTGGCTGGCCGAATGCCAGCCGAGAAACGGCCCTCTCCCAGCGATGCAGAGACATTCTACTCGGAGGCATTTGGTCTGGAGGTGAGGGACAAAAAATCAGTGCCCGATGAAGGCGATCTATTTGCTGGCTTCGATGGGGTGCTCGTCGACCGAGTCGATCCAGACGGCGTGGCCGCAGAAGCTGGGATTGGCCCGGGCGTGCTGGTGCGCAAGGTTGGCAGAACGCCCGTCACATCGATCGCAGAGTTTGCTCGGGCAATCGAGCAGGAGTCGGTGGAGCAGGGAGTGATGCTGCAGGTGCGCACTCCCCGGGGTAACACCGTCATCCTCTTGAAAAAGGGTGGCTGAATCAGTCACGCTCAGAGCCTGCCCTGTCCTCATGCATCGCCTCGCGGGAGATGCCGGCCGCAGGCCGGATGAGGGCGACGGGGATCCGCAAGGCACTTTGTAAAAGAAACTAGACGAGCGCATGGCCACACTGGGCGTTAATATTGATCACGTCGCCACGATCCGTCAGGCCCGACGCACGGTGGAGCCAGATCCTGTGTGGGCTGCCGCCTTGGCTGAGTTGGGGGGTGCCGATGCGATCACCGTGCACCTCCGCGAGGACCGACGCCACATCCAAGACCGCGATCTAGAGGTGCTGCGACGCACAGTGCAGGTCAAACTCAATCTGGAAAGCGCGATCGCATCGGGGATGATCGATATCGCCTGCCGGATCAAGCCGGATCAGGTAACGCTCGTTCCCGAACGCCGGGAAGAAATCACCACCGAGGGCGGCCTCGATGTCCTGACGCATCGAGCCGCCACGGCCGAGGCAGTACGCAGGCTCCACGATGCTGGGATTGCTGTGTCGCTCTTTATTGATCCATGCGCCCGGCAGATCGACGCGGCGGTCGATCTGGCCGTTGAGGCCGCAGAGCTCCACACCGGAGCTTATGCCGTGGCAACAACAGAAGCCACCAGGCACGATCGGCTCGTCGATCTCTCGCGAGGCGCCCAGATGGTACGGCAAGCCAAGCTCCAACTCGCTGCCGGCCACGGCCTTACCTACAGAAACGTCATGCCCGTGGCGCGACTCGATGGTATGGGTGAGCTCAATATCGGCCACTCAATCGTGTCACGGGCTGTGTTGGTCGGTTTCTCACAGGCCGTCCGCGAAATGAAATCCCTGATGACCCTCATGACTGATCGCACCTGATCTCGCACCTTACCGAAATCGCTGGCCACCTCGTGGGCTAAACTTTTTCTTGCCTCGCGGCCCCTCGCTTCCAGCGCGTTTAAAACGTCCACCTGGACGGCGGCGAGCGGAATCGTCGCGATCCGACGACTGCGGGGCGATCGCCACAGTTTCGCGGGCCGCTGGCTTCGGCATGAAGTGATGGAGAATCGCAGCGGCGACCTCAGTGGGCGTGTATCCCTGCTCCAACAGTCGCTCGATCAAGAGCGTTGGCTGCGGAAACTCCCCCGCCTCGAGCGTGGCGCGAAGTTGCTCGAAGAGCGCGTCGGAACGCTTGCCTTCAACCGCTTCAGGCGTTGGCACCTGTTCGCGGCGGATCTTTGTTTTGGTGAATCGTTCGATCGATTCCAGCTTGTGGATGCCCGCTCCCGAGACGAGCGTGACGGCCCTGCCCTTGCGGCCGGCGCGGCCAGTGCGGCCGATGCGATGCACGTAATCCTCGGCGTCGTAGGGGAGATCGTAATTGACCACAAGTTCCAGATCATTCACATCAATCCCACGCGCCGCCACATCGGTAGCTACCAGAAATTCGAATGCCGCCTTCTTGAAATTGTTCATCACGCGTGTGCGCTGAGCCTGCGCAATGCCACCGTGCAGGCGTTCTGCGGAGCAACCACGGCCAACGAGAGCGTCGGCAAGTTCGTCCACCATCCGCTGCGTGTTGCAGAAGATCAAGCCACTTTTCACGTTGTGGAAATCGATCAATCGCACCAAGGCGTCGAACTTTGCGTGGTGACGCACCTCGTAATACACTTGCTCGACCAAAGGCGCACCAGCAACGGCCTTCTGTTCGATCTTGACGGTTTTGGCATCGCGAGAGTGCCGTCGCACCAGTGCCTGAATCTGCGGTGAAATCGTCGCCGAAAAAAAGACTGTCTGTCGCTCGGCCGGTGCTGCGGCCAGAATTTTTTCAATATCCTCGCGAAAGCCCATATCGAGCATCCGGTCGGCCTCATCCAGAATCAGCATTTTGATTCCGGACAGATCCAGCGTGTTGCGGTTGAGATGATCGGTCAGGCGGCCAGGAGTGCCAACCACAATGTGGGCCCCACGCTTAAGTTCTGCAAACTGCCTGTCGTAGGAGGCACCGCCGTAGATCGGCACTGAATGCACCCCCTTCTTAAACGCCGCGAGCTTGTGTACCTCGTCGGCCACCTGCGTGGCCAGTTCCCGCGTGGGCGTGAGAATCAGCACTTGCGTAAACCGTCCCGCCGGGTCGACGCGTTCGATCGCCGGAATGCAGAAAGCCGCGGTCTTACCAGAGCCGGTCTGCGATTGCCCGACAACGTCAATGCCTGAGGCAATCAGAGGGATTGTGGCCGACTGGATCGGCGAGGTTTCCTCAAAACCCAACTGCGCCACAGCCTTGAGCAGTTCAGGTGAAATTCCGAGGGAAGCAAACGGGACGTGGCCGGGGCGGGCTGGGGCATTGGCAGGCGTGGGAGCCTTGGGCTCAGGCATCAAAAACTGCTTTCTCAGGAGGCGTTAACGGTGGAGGGAAAAATCGCGAGGGGGGCAGGACGGCGAGAGAAACTGGGGCGACCCAGGAGAAAAGAAGGGGCGGGAACATGAGTCTACCCGACTCAGAGCCACAATGGAAACGCCTCGCTTGGACTCAATTATTACTGCTAACCGGAATCTTCGGCGATGGGGTCTGTGTCTTCGGCGAGGCAGCCTGCGTGGAATCGGCCTTTTGCCCGGAGCCTGCTGCCGCGTCGTCCTCCACCCTCACGAGGAGCAATTGCTCGACTTTACTGGCCGCAGGATCGCCCGCGGCGATGGATCCATCAGGCGATTTGGCTCTACTGGCATCGGTGCTGCGATGCACTAGGATCGTGGTCTGCTGCTGCGTGAGATTGTGCAGGCCAGCTTCGTAGACGATCGTTTTTTTATCTCCAACGATCCAGGCCGCCCGCTGCGTTTTCTTGTCGACCTTGCCCGTGATATTCATGCTGGTATCCGAAACAGCATCGTAGTAGGTACCTCGCAGCAAGCCCGCCCTGTCGATCGCGAGGCTCATGAACGTACTGGGGTTGGCGTCCTCCGATCG
>CAIRDU010000177.1 GCA_903877395.1 uncultured Planctomycetaceae bacterium | reverse complement strand
TGAACACCATGAAGACATCCTCCGTTGACTCTCTCGCTCCTGTGCCGGTGGCCAACTCTGCCACGGTCACAAAATCCTCATTCGATCGCCGTGCGCTGACGCTCCTCATCGCCGCGAGCAACTCGCCTGATTGGGTAAATGAGCGCCGTCTGATTGCATTTGAGCGACTAGAATCACTCGGCCTGCCCGCCCGAAACGACGAAAACTGGATGCGCACGGATCTGCGACTTTTTAAACCACAGGCGTGGGGGCCTAGGCAACCGCCCGAGGCCACTGTGCCAATGCCCGTTGGTCTGCTTGCGGATGCCATTGCGGCGGGCCAAGCCGCCGGGGAAACATTCCTCGATGAGCCCACCGAGGCGGTTCACGCCACGAGAAGCCTTGCAGGCAGCGTTCTTTCACTCGACGGCCACGTGCGGCACGAGCAGCTCGATGAGTCGCTGGCCCGGCAAGGCGTTCTCTTCGGCGCAGCAGATCGACTGCTGGCCGAGCATCCCGATGTGTTCAAACCCCACTGGTTTTCGGTGATCGACTCCGGGGCCGACTGGTTTGCCGCAATGCACGCGGCATTTCATGCCGCCGGAGCGGTGCTCTATGTGCCTGCAGGCGTGCGAGTTGCCGCACCGTTTTATGCACTCTCTGCCATCACGCCTGGGGGCGTTGATACAGGGCACGTGCTCGTCGTTCTGGGCGCGGGAGCGGAGGCAACCGTGCTCACAGAAACGGCTGGCGGTGGCGGACTGACAACGCGTCCGTCCAATGACTCTCCAAGTCCTTCTGTGGGTGGTTTTCATTGTGGTGGCACAGAAATCGTTGTTGGTCCTCGGGCCTTTCTACGAATCGTGAACCTGCAAAACTGGAACGACGGCGTATGGCACTTCGCGCGACAAAAAGCCGTTGTGCACGAGGATGGAAGACTGCAGTGGACGCTTGGAGCGTTGGGCAGCAGGCTCTCGCAGGTCGCGCAGGATGTGGCGCTCATTGGCCGTGGCGCTCACGCGCAGGTAAACGGTGTGATGTTTACTGTCGGCCGCCAGCAACTCGTCTACAATACGCTTCAACACCACGAAGCTCCCGACTGCCGCAGCGATCTGCTCTACAAAGGCGCCCTGCAAGATCGCTCGCGTCTGGTGTGGCGCGGCATGATTCGAGTCGATAAGCTCGCGCAGAAAACAGATGGCTATCAGCGCAACGACAATCTCATGCTCTCGTCCAAGGCCCGTGCTGACTCGATCCCAGGCCTTGAAATTGAGGCCGATGATGTGCGATGCACGCACGGAGCCACTAGCGGCCGGGTGGATGAGGAGCAAATCTTCTATGCGCAGGCCCGCGGCCTCTCTGCCGACGAGGCAGCCCGTCTGGTCGTGGCGGGCTTCTTCCAGCAGGTTTTCGACCGGATTACGATCGCTCCGGTGCGAGAGGCGCTCGCCCAAGCAATCGGCAGTCGGATCCGGCGATTGTCTTAAACCTGTTCTCAACCGATCTTCGCAACTGAAGGAATGAATGCAGATGGCAGATTTTGTGCGGGTGGCAGAGGCCACCGAGTTGCCCGATCCTGGCAAAACGCTGGTCGAAGTGGATGGCGACTTGATCGCTCTCTTTCGCGTTGACGGCCAGTTCTTTGCGATTGACGATGTCTGCACGCACGATGGCGGGCCGCTCGTGGAGGGTGAACTCACCGATCACAAGATCGCCTGTCCCCGACACGGGGCGAAGTTCGACATCCGCACCGGAGCAGCACTCACAATGCCAGCCCTGCGAGGAACGCGATCCCACGATGTGAAGATCGAGGAGGGCGGAGTCTGGGTTCGACTGAGATCCGACCACGCCACCGATGGCCCATCAGCCCATGCCGCAGTCGCTCCAACGACTCACGCCAGTGGCGTGCTTTCGGGCATTGCGTCTGGGCAGCCAAGTCATGCATCCTCACGGATCGCAGAAGCAGCAGCACCGCCGGCTTCTAGTCCGAGCGGAAATTCCTCCCAGAGTCTGTCCGAAGAACTCGTCTATGAAATGCTCAAAGAAGTGAAGGATCCCGAACTGTTTGTGAACATCGTCGACCTAGGCCTTATCTATGGCGTCATGCTCTCACCGGCAGCAGACGCTGTCGACAAGCAGCATGTAGCCATCGACATGACGATGACAAGCCCTGCCTGCCCCGCAGGCCCACAACTGATTGCCGACACGAAGCGGGCGGTGGGTGGGCACGCCAATGTGTCGGCCGTGGAAGTGAGGATCGTGATGGATCCACCGTGGACACCCGATCGCATGACCGACGCAGCCCGTGACCAGTTGGGCATTTTCTAGACATTCTGTGTCGTTCTGAAATGCCCCCTTGGCTGGAGTCCTCCTCCATTCGATGAAATCCCCCGAGGCGATGTGATGCGGGTCGTGCTCTACGAGTGGTGTTGT
>CAIRDU010000176.1 GCA_903877395.1 uncultured Planctomycetaceae bacterium | reverse complement strand
CTGGCGCTCGCTGGCGTGGAAGAAGACTCCGCCTGTTTGGGCGCTTCCGCCCCGGCGGTCAGATGATGCCAACCGGCACGCCCATGCAGATGCGATCGGCCTCAAACCATTTCTGTGCGAAACCAACAACTTTCAACGACGGAGTCGAGAAAAGATTCTCATGAAAATCACCGGAATAAGAACACGCGTCTTCGAATGGGCTGGCGAGACCGTCACGCCCCAGGCCAATTTTTGTACGACGGCCAGCGACCTGCTGGATGACACAGGCGACGCGCTCAGCTCGTTTCGCTTTCACGGCTGGATGGTGGTGGAGGTCGAGACAGACGCCGGCATCGTCGGCATTGGCAATGCTGCACTGTCCCCCCGATTGACGAAGCATGCGATAGACCTGTACCTGAAGCCACTGTTGCTCGGCGAGAACCTTTTCGACTACGAGTACCTGTGGCAAAAGATGTACCGTCGCACACTTCCGTTCGGCAGAAAAGGCGTTGGTATGGTTGCCATCAGTGCGGTCGACATCGCCATCTGGGACGCCATCGGGAAAGCCCTGAAGCAGCCGGTGTTCAGGCTTCTCGGCGGGCGCACAAAGAAGCAGATACCGGTGTATGCAAGCAAGCTCTATAGCCAGCCGCTGGACGAACTGGCGAAGGAAGCCCAGTCGTACAAGGATGCAGGCTACCGGGCGATGAAGTTGCGCTTTGGATGGGGACCCAAGGACGGTGCCCTCGGCATGCGAAAGAACGCCGAGCTGGTTCGCTGTGTGCGGGAGGTGGTGGGCGACGATATCGACGTGATGGCCGATGCCTACATGGGCTGGACGGTCGACTACACGCGTCGCATGATGCCGCTGCTCCAGCCCTATGGATTGCGATGGCTCGAGGAGCCGGTCGTTGCCGACGACATTGGCGGCTATGCCGAACTGCGTGCCCTGCACCAGATTCCCATTGCAGGCGGCGAGCATGAATTTACGCTGGCCGGTATCCGGCAACTCATCGAGGCCCGGGCAGTCGATGTCATCCAGTTCGACACCAACAGGGTTGGCGGCATCACGCAGGCCGCAAAAATTCTTGCGCTTGCAGAAGCCTTCGGCGTTCCGGTCATTCCGCATGCCGGGCAAATGCACAACTACCACGTTGTCATGGCGAGCGTCAACGCACCCGTGGCGGAGTTCTTCCCGCGCTCGCCTGTTGAAGTCGGCAATGAGTTGTTCTGGTATCTCTTCAAAGGCGAACCCGAGGCCGTGAACGGGTACGTCGATCTGCGCGATGACGCATTCGGGCTCGGGCTCGAGCTCGACCAAAAATCATTGAAAAACTTTCACGCATTCGAGTGACCGTGTTCGCTGACCCGGATCGTCCGGGCAGCAACGGCACCCCCAACACAACCACGAGCAAAAGATGACAGGTTTGGCAAGTCGATTCGAAGGGCAGCGCGCTGTCGTCACCGGAGGCGCCTCCGGGATCGGCCTGGCTATCGCCAGGCGGCTGGCAAGCGAAGGCGCAGTGGTCGCGCTGTGGGACCGTGATGCAGCGCAGCTCGACGAAGCAGCCGCAAGCATGCCGGAAGGAAAGCTGGTCGGCATACAAGTCGATGTCTGCCGCCCGGAAGCGTTCAAGACCGCGATTTTTGCGCAGATGACGCAAGCCCACATCGATTTCGCGCTGTCCAAGATTCCCCTCGGGCGCTTCGGCACGGTCGACGAAATAACGGCCTTGATTTGCGGGATTGCGAGCGAGGAATGTTCCTTCACCACAGATGCCGTTTT
>CAIRDU010000175.1 GCA_903877395.1 uncultured Planctomycetaceae bacterium | reverse complement strand
GATCGACCTCGCCCGCTACTCGGACACCAACGGTTACGAGAAGGACTTTCGTCGCGAGATGTGGATCTGGCGCGACTGGGTCATTGCTGCGATCAACCGCGACATGCCCTACGACCAGTTCGTGGTGGAGCAGATCGCTGGCGACCTTTTGCCCGACGCGACGCAAGAGCAGGTCGTGGCCACCGGCTTCCTCCGTAACAGCATGATGAACGAGGAGGGAGCGATCATCGCGGAGGAATTTCGGATGGTCGAGATGTTCGACCGCATCGACTGCCTCGGCAAGGCGGTGCTGGGGCTCACGACGCAGTGCGCCCAATGCCACACGCACAAGTTCGACCCGCTCACGCACGACGAGTATTACGGCATGTTCGCGTTTCTCAACAACACGTACGAGGCGAGGTCGTACGTCTACACGCCCGAGCAACGGGGGGTGATCGACGACGTGCGACGGCAGCTCGCTGCGGTTGACGAGCAGGTTCGCCAGCAGCAACGAGGCTGGCAGCAGGAGTTGGCGGCCTGGGAGCAGGCGGCGGCGGCGGGGCTCGTTCCTTGGATGCCTGTCGAAATGAAGGAGATGAGCTCAAAAAACATGCTCACGCACCCGACGCAGCTGCCCGACAAGACAATCCTTATGCTCGGCCACTGGGACAAGGAGATGATCTTCGAATCGCAGCCCGATCTGCGCGGGGCGACGGGCCTGCAACTCGAGGCCCTCGTGCACGGCGACCTCTTCATGCATGGCCCTGGCCGCGAGGGCGCGTGGGGCGTCGAGGAACTCAAGGTCTCCGCAAAGAAGCCCGGCGAGAAGACGTGGGGGCCTCTCAAGCTCGTGAATGCCACGGCCGACTTCTCCGGTTCTGAACGCATGGAGACGAAACCAGCGTCGAAGGACGGCAAGGAGCTGGAGAAAAAGATTTCGCACGGTCCGGTTGCGAACCTCATCGACGGTGACGACGACTCTGCGTGGGAGACCGACCGTGGGCACATCGTCCGCCACCAGCCTTCGGTCGCGGTCGTGCAGTTCGAGAAGCCCATCGACCTGCCGGAGGGTACCGAGCTCAAGGTTGTTGTGCGAATGGCCGGCAGCGATACGATGCGGATGCTCGCCTGCTGCCGGGTCAGCCTCACGACCGCCCACGCCCCCGCCGCCCCGGCGATCGATCATGCCGCGATCCTCGCAATGCGTACGCCGAAGGAGCGTCGGATTCCCACCGACGAGGCGGCCCTCTTCGCCGCATGGCGACGCACGGTGGAGGAGCTCCAGCCGGTCAATGACCAGACCGCAGCTCTCTGGAAGAAGATGCCGCAGGCACCGACCACGGTGCTCCACATGGCCGAGCGGCCGCACGCCCAGCACCGCAAGACGCACCTGCTCGACCGCGGCGCGTGGAACCAGCCGCTCCGCGAGATCGCTCCGCACGTGCCCGCGTCGCTCCATCCGTTCCCGGCCGACGCCCCGCGGAACAGGCTCGGGTTTGCGAGGTGGCTCGTTGATCCGCGATCGCCGCTGACAGCCCGGGTGGCCGTCAACCGGATCTGGCAGACGCTCTTCGGCGCGGGCCTCGTGGAAACCTCCGATGACTTCGGCACGCGGTCGCCCGTGCCCGAATACCGCGAACTGCTCGATTGGCTGGCCGTCGACTTCACGGAGCGCGGCTGGAGCCAGAAACAAATGATCAAGCAGATCGTGATGAGCCAGACCTACCAGCAGGCATCGCAGCCCACTGCCCAACTGCTGGCGCTCGATCCCGCCAATCGGTTGCTGGCGAGGGGGCCTCGGTTCCGCGTCGATGCCGAGGTGGTTCGCGACATCGCGATGGCTGTGTCGGGCCTGCTCACGCAAGAACTCGGCGGCCCGGGTGTGATTCCGCCGGTGCCACAGAACGTACTCGACTTCAATTATGCCTATCCCGACTTCTGGAAGCCTACGGAGGGATCGCAGCGGTATCGACGTGCCGTCTATCTTTTTCGGAAGCGGTCGATGCCCGATCCGGTGCTCGGCAACTTTGACGCTCCTAACGGCGACTTGTCCTGTGCCCGTCGCTTGCGGTCGAACACCCCACTGGCGGCCCTCACGGGATTGAACGAGCCCGTTTTCGTCGAGGCTGCGCGGGCCCTTGCGATTCGCACGATTCGGGAAGGCGGTGCCGATGATGCCAGCCGGGCCACGTACGCGTTTTTTCTCTGCACGTCGCGGCAGCCAACAGACGAAGAAAAGAAAGAGATGCATCGATTTTTGGATGCGCAGAGAGCGCGACTCGCTGCCGGGTGGCTGAACGCCCGCGAGGTCGCTGCCGGGGAGGCCGAAGCCATTGCGAACCTGCCCGTTGCCGCGACCCCGCAGGATGCCGCCGTCTGGACGCTCATGGCCCGCGTGCTGCTGAATCTGGATGAAACTGTGAGTAAAAATTAAGTCAGAGAGGCGGGCAGATTCGTTGTCTTTGTGCCTTTGTCCGTGCAATCAGGTAAATTTTTGGTTTTGATTTGAATATGAACGCTTCTAGCACACGTCCCGAAACCCTCGCCCAAGCGGCCTCGCGTCGCTGGTTCTTTGGCGAGTGCGGCGTTGGCCTCGCGGGCATTGCTGCCGGCTCGCTCCTCTCCGCAGAGGCCCGCGCTGCCTCCACGCTTGCAAGGCCGCTGGCTGTCAAGCAACCCCACTTCGCGCCGAAGGCCAAACGGGTGGTGTATCTCTTTCAGGCAGGTGCTCCGAGCCAGTTAGAGTTGTTCGATCCGAAACCAGAACTGTCCAAGTCGGACGGAAAGTTGCCGCCGGCGGATCTGCTCAAGGGGTACCGTACAGCGTTCATTAATCCCAACTCGGCGCTCCTGGGCCCCAAGTATCAGTTTCAAAAATATGGCACGTGCGGGATGGAGATGAGCGAACTCCTGCCGTATACAGGCAAGATCGCCGACGACATCTGCCTCATCCGTTCGATGCAGACCGACGCGGTGAATCATGCGCCTGCGCAGATTCTCATGAATACAGGCTCGCAGCAGTTTGGTCGGCCGAGTTTCGGGGCGTGGACGCTCTACGGTCTAGGGAGCGAGGCCTCCGATCTGCCTGGGTTTGTGGTGCTGACCAGCGCCAAAGGCACAAGCGGCGGCGCCAGCAACTACGGTGCGGGTTTTTTGCCGACGCTCTACGGCGGCATCCCGCTGCGGAGCGGCGGCGATCCGATCCTCTATCTTTCGAATCCGAAGGGTATCGACCGCGACACGCAGCGAGCCTCTCTCGACACGCTCAGTCGACTCAACGAGCTGTCATTCAAAAGCGTTGGCGATCCCGAGATTGCAGCGAGGATCCAGAGCTACGAGATGGCGTACAAACTCCAGACAAGCGCCCCCGAGTTGATGAATCTCGCCGATGAGCCGAAGGAGGTGCTGGCCCGCTACGGAATCGACGATCCGACGAAGGCTGGTTTTGCCCGCAACTGCCTGCTCGCCCGCCGGTTGCTTGAACGCGGAGTGCGGTTTGTGCAGCTTTTTCACGAGGCGTGGGACCAGCACGGCAATCTCACAAAGGCGGTCAAGGCAAACGCGATCGATACCGACCAGGCGAGCGCCGCGTTGGTCACCGACTTGAAGGAGCGAGGCCTCTTGGACGACACGATCGTGGTGTGGGGTGGCGAGTTCGGGAGAACGCCGATGGTGCAGGAAGGCAACGACGGCCGCGATCACCACAACCGCGCCTTTACGATGTGGCTGGCTGGAGGCGGCATCAAGGGGGGCCACGTGCACGGTGCAACCGACGATTTCGGTTTCAACCCCGTTGCCGATACGGTGCACGTCCACGATCTCAACGCCACGCTGCTCCACCTGCTTGGCTTTGACCACACGAAACTCACCTACCGCTCCCAGGGCCGCGACTATCGGCTCACCGACGTGCATGGCAGTCTGGTGCAGGGCATCCTGCAATAAGAGCCCTTGTTTTGAAGCGGCTAGGATCCCAGTTCATCTGGTGGCTGTCAGCTTTGCAGCAGAGGATGGCCTCTGCGATCCTCTGCCTGCTATAAACTGCGAGAGATGTCTTTCCTCAGAACCCTCGCAAAAAAGAGACAACTATGCAAAAGGCGGCACTCGTAAGTTGGGCTGGCTTCTGGAATCCGATCTCGAATGATGGAGTGCGGCTGGCTTTTTTTCGTTTCATTCTCTTGTGTGGGATCTGGATCCTGCAGCCCCGGGCTTTCGCCCAGGCACCGCAGGTGTTGACGCCTGGAACATCGCTGGCCGATTCACGGCTCGCAGCCCCTCGTACCGTGGACAGCGAACAACCTTTTCACACGGTCCGCTCAGCCGAGGAGTGGACCGCGAGGCGGGACGCTATCCGCCGCCGCATCGCCGTCTCGGCTGGGCTGTGGCCCATGCCGGAGAAGGCCCCGCTCAAGCCTGTCATTCATGGGCGAATCGACAAGGGTGACTACACGATCGAGAAAGTGTTTTTCGAGTCCTTTCCGGGGCATTTCGTGACCGGCAATCTGTACCGCCCCGTCCAGCGGGGGAGCCAGTCGCAGCAACTGCCTGGCGTGCTGTGCCCACATGGGCACTGGAAGAACGGCCGCTTCATGGATTCGGGGGAGGCCGTCGGACACCAGCAGATTAAGGAGGGGGCCGAACATTTCGTGAATGGCGGGCGAAGTCCGCTTCAGGCCCGCTGCGTAGGCTTGGCCCGTCTGGGATGCGTGGTATTTCACTACGACATGCTGGGATGCGGCGATTCGATACAGTTTTCGTCGCACCGACAAGGACCCCACGCCTCGCTTGATGGTCGCGAGTTGGGCAGTTGGGGATTTGACAATTTCGAGGCGACCGCCCGACTCCAGGGCAGTTTTGGGCTGCAGACATTCAATAGCATCTGTGCCCTCGACTTTCTCAGTTCACTGGCAGACGTTGATCCGGAGCGGATCGGAGTCACCGGCGCCAGCGGGGGCGGCACTCAAACAATGATGCTCACGGCGCTCGACGATCGGGTGACGGCCGCCTTTCCCTGCGTGATGGTATCGACAGCCATGCAGGGAGGTTGCACTTGCGAAAATGGTCACTATTTGAGAATTGGGCAGGGCAATATCGACATTGCTGCAATGGCCGCCCCTCGGCCGTTGGGGCTGACAACTGCCGACGATTGGACAAAGGAACTGGAATCGAAGGGATACCCGGACCTCGTCGCTCTGTACCGCATGCTCGGCGTGTCGGATCGACTCGAGGCGCATTTCGACAACCAGTTCAAGCACAATTACAACGCTGTTGCGCGGTCGCACTGCTACCGTTTTTTGGATCGGCATTTCGACCTGCGGCAAGCCGCTCCTGGAGACGAGGCCGACTTTGATCTCTTGCCACCCGAGGCGATAACCGTCTGGAATGCCACGCACCCTCTCCCGATCGGTACGACAACCGGCGACGACCACCAGCGGCAGGTGTGCCGGGTATGGACCGCAGACGCCAATCAAAAAATCGGGCCACTCCTATCGCCTCACGACGAGCGAACGCTCGCCCGCACTCGCGAACTGCTCGGCGGCGCATCGGCCGTGATGTTTGGCCGCACGATCCCATCCGCCACTGAGGTGGCATTCGAACCAAGCTCGAAGCCAGCGGCCGGAATCGCCGTCGGTCTTGTGATTTACAAGCCCCATGGCGAACGGATTCCGGTCGTTGTGCTGCGGCCAACGGCGTGGAACGGCAGCGTGGTGATCTGGCCGCATCCCAAGGGCAAGAATGGGCTCTTTACTAAGGCAACTGGTGGCAAACCAGATCGTGGGGCAGTCGGATCATCGATCGGTCAGCCGAACGCTGCGGTGCGTTTGCTTCTGGATCGAGG
>CAIRDU010000174.1 GCA_903877395.1 uncultured Planctomycetaceae bacterium | reverse complement strand
GGAATTCTGCCAGCGGGCATCGCTCCAGAACCCCATGCTGCGTCCCAAGGCTTGGGGCTTTCGCGCGAGTCGATGGCCCAGCGATTAGGCTTGCCTGCAAGCAGTCCGTGGACGCTGTGTATTGCGCCACTGGTCGCTGAAGCTAGGCTGGATCGACTGCTTTGGGCAATCGATCAACTCGACGTTGTGCATCGGGGCGTGGAGCACGTGCTGGTTGGCGATGGCCCACTGCGAGCGAGGATATTAAGGCGTGCTCGCGTGCAGCAACTTTCACAACGGCTGCTCGTGTTGCCTCACTGCGACTGCCTGCCCGATCTTCTTTCGCAGGTGAGGTTGGTCTGGCAGTCGGGCAACGTGGCCTACGGCGGTGCACTATTGGATGCGATGGCATTCGGTATTCCGACACTGGCTGTGGACAGCGATGCGGCCAGGCAGTTGATCCTGGATCAGGAAACGGGTCGCATCGTGTCCGCCGACCCGGAGAGTGAATTGCCGCGACGCGCGTTGAGTATGATCGAGGACGACTCACTGGCGGCCCGGTATGGGGCAGCGGCCCGCGCCCGCGTTCACAAATATTTTTCAACCGCACAATCGATCCCACGGCATATCGCAGCGGTCGAGCGGTCTCTGGAAACATAATGCAGGCGACCAGAGACAGGCGGCCACTTGCCGCGACTCAGCCAGAGGCCTGCTACCTGTCCAGCGTAACTGCCAGTGTGCGGCCGCGGGGCGTGGCGCGCACTTCTCCCTCTTCGCTCACCAGTACACCAGCCTTATAGACTCGGGCCGGCATCGCAAACATCTGCGATAAGTCGGCGTTCGGCCTGTAGATCGCGATGTCAGCGTCGGCTCCCACACCCAGATGCCCTTTGTGGGGGAGGCCTGCAATCCGTGCGGGTGCTGCTCGAGTGATGATGCAGAGTTCTTGCAGCGAATATTCGCGTCGGATACCCGCCAAGGGACTGCGTTTTCGCACGGTCGGATGAATTCTCGCGAAGGCCTCCCGGCGAAATGCTTCGTCGCCGAGCAGACGCATCAGCAGCGGATAGGCGGTGAAGTGTGCGCCGTTTGGATGATCGGTGGAGAGGGCAATCCGCCATGGATCGCTGGCCGTCAAAAACCACTCCAGCCCGATTGCCCACTGCCACGCATGCACAAGGCTTCGCTCGCGATAGGCAATCGGCAGCACGCCGCAGCCCCCTTCTAACGATAGATCGTGCGACATCCACGGCACCCCTGTGGCGTGTGCCACATGCTCGGCGGCAGCAGAGTCGCCTGTCATCACCACGGTGCTGCCGAAGAGCACTTGCCCGACATCCAGCGAGAGTTCATCGTGTGCGTTGAACCATTCGACGAGAGGGGCCACGCCCGAGCCGAACGTGTCGGCGTCGAGTTGGCCGCCTGTATAGCTGTGGAATTGCACGTGCGCAAGGTGCGCTGGAATTCCGTCGAACGTGCGCATCGTCTCGAGCATCGTGCGCCAGTTGCCAGGCAGACCGAGATTGGCTGTATGCACGTGCAGCGGATGTGGCAATCCGATGGCCTGTACGGCAAGGGCCAGCCGGCTGAGAATATGGCGGGGAGTGAGCGACTCATTGGGAAGCGATGTATCCAAATCGTGATGGTCGCCTCGGCGGCCGTGCTTCCAGAAAGCCGGTCCCCCTGGGTTGGCCACCTTTACGGCCCAGCCCTGGCCGCTGCCAATCGACTGTGACAGAAGCCGCTCCACGGCGCGGTCATCCCGTGCGGCAAGCGCGCTGAGTACAGCGGCATCGTCGGCTGCCAACAGATAGATGCCTTTGTCCAGAATCGGAAGATCACCTAACTCCATGTGGGCAGCAGACGCGGCTCCGGTGGCAATGGCCGCATCGAAGACAGTCGTATAGCCAAGCGATGCATAGAGAGCGCCAGTGGAATGGATCGTTGGCACAGCCGCAGGCCGGCTCCGCGAGAGTTGCGGCGAGATCCGACGGCCAGCGTTGACTTTCGGCCCGGCAATATGGCTGTGCAGATCCACACCACCGGGCATCACCACAAGACCCGTGGCATCGATGCGGCTGAAACTCGCCGTATCCAGCGGCTTGGCGATGATCCTGCCGTTTTGGATCCAAATGTCATCCACAACGCCGTCGCGGCCGTTGGCAGGATCGTGGATTGTGCCGCTGACAACCACATACGGCGCATGCATACCATGCACCGCCTCTGGAGAAAGCGTCGGAGGTCTTAAGGACGCAGTTTCCCCCGCCCCTCTCCACGTAGGCGACCGCGACGTGGCTACGCCGGCAAAGCGATGGAGGCAGTCTCGCAGGGCAGTCAGAACGGTATCCATGGACGGCACCGACAACGAATCGATCTGGTGGGTCACCGGTATGCGACGGCCATCTTCGCGGAGCATCGTGCCCGAAGCAGCCAGCATCATGCTGGCACAGCGAACCTGAATCGTTGGAGGCCCATTCCCTCTGGAGGTGCATGCATCGCTTACGCGCACCACGGCAATAGTGTCTTGCCTAGCAGCGATGGCATGCTCCAGCGTTTCAGGGAGCGGGCCCACGGCCAGCACGCAATCGGTCTCGCCCCGCTGGATCAGTTGCTCTGCAGCAGCTTCCCTAGGCAAAAAAGTCGACCCTGTGCGGTCGGCCTTGGAGATCCCACCTGCCGCGCCGTACCGCCACGTGCAGTGGGCAGCGACTCCAGCAACATTGCCACCACGGGCATTGATTCCATCGCCCAGCGGGATTTGAAACGCGGGTTTGGAATGCGCAATGGCACGCACTAGATGGACGATGCTCCAGGCTTCCAGCCCGACCGGATCGGCAGCATCGGCCGTAATGATCGCTACGCATGTCGCCGCGGCGATCGCATCATGCAACTCGTGCAGCGAGGCAGACGCCTGCGACAGTGAATGAGAAAGCGGGGACTGCCCGAGAACGTTGGCATGTACCAGACGGGCGGCTTCCACGGCGATGCCCCGGGCCATGGAGAGATGGTGATGCGATGCGCTTGACGGCAGCACAGCGAAAGGCCCAATGGCGAACGTGCGGGCCTGTGCGGGCGCGACGAACCGTTCTAGAAACCGCGGGTGTGTGGCGGTTGGATCGCAGAACCAAAAAACCACCAGATCGGCCCGGTCGCGGAGTTCTTCCCATGCGGCCGTCACTTCGCCAACTCTGGCGATCGTGGGCCCGGCGGCACGCGAGGATTCCGCGAGCCCGGCATCCACGGCAGCCCCGAGCGATTCAGCGATGTCGCACGCCATTGCGATGGCTTCCAGCGTGGCGCCCCTCAGTCCTGTGACGAGCACTCGCTTGGCACCAGCCAGTGATTTTGCAGCCAGAGCGATCGCTGGTTCCAACGCTATCGGCCGGCCATTTTCCCATGCATCTGGAGCGTCGACGAGAGCCGACTGCTGCGCTGTGTCGAATGCCGCTTGCCCATATGCGCAGGCATTTGTGACACGCGAGCTTTGAGAATCGTTGGCGGAGTCGCCTGTTTTTTGAGTGCGGCCTTTTGCGGTGATAGTGGGCATCGCCGACGGCATCAACACGACGTCATCGCAGAGCATCGGGCAGGCCGTGCAGACACCTCGCGATTGAGCGACTGCATCGGAATTGGGGCGACCCTTCGTCACGGTTTTGGCAGCACCCAGATGTTGCGGTATCGCACCGGATTGCCGTGGTTTTGTAGATGCAGTGGGCCGATGTGTTTTTCGTTTGATTGCGTTCCGCCAGGCGTGATTTTTGGAATCTCAACGTTGTCTTGAATCACAACGCCGTTGTGCCGTACGGTTATTCGGGGGTCGGACACTTTTCGATCGCTCTCAAATCGAGGTGCCGTAAAATCAATGTCGTAGGTCTGCCACTCCAGCGGCGGCAGGCACATGTTGACGCTCGGCTTTGCCACCGAATAGACGCCACCGCATTCGTTATTTTCTCCCTTGAGTCCAAAGCTGTCGAGCATCTGCACTTCGTAAGCACCTTGCAGATAGGCGCCGCTGTTACCGCGGCCCTGTCCGCGGTCTTTGGGTTGGTAGGGAAGACGAAACTCGATGTGCCAGAGTGAATCTCCGAAGCTGTCTTTGGAAGTAACGCCCTCCATCAGCAGGCCATCGTCGGCCACGCGGCCATCGATGAGCTTGGACGTGTCGGGCAGGGAGGTGGCGGCCATGCCGTCGAAGATCACCACGGCGTTCTTGGGGGGGGCTTGCCCAAGCGTCGGGCTCTTCCGGTTCACACGCAAGAGCTTGGCGATTTCGGTTCCGCTGTTGGACTTAACTACGATCGCGCCATTTCGGATTTCGCCTTGGCGCGTGACGCCACCCCAATCGACGCCGGTGAGCTTCACGCGGCCGTTCTTTCCTTCTCCTTCGCGGCTGCCCTCGCCTGTTATTGTGTTTGGGGGAGTCCAGCCGTCGCCCGGCAATCCACCTGGGTAGGCTACGGCCGTAAACTTTCCGTCGCCCATGGCCACCACCTGAACGCCGAATCGGATGGCTTGGCCATCGTGGCTGATGTCGCCGACATACTCGCCTTGAAACGGAAAGTCTGCGTCGGTCTTCTGCGGATCACTGGATGCTGGGTTTCGCTTTTGTGGGTTGGCGGCGAGGACGACAGTGGACAGAAGGGCCAACACGATACCGAGTGCGAATCGCGAGTAAGTGGGGTTGCCGTGCATCATACTGAAGAAACTCCAGGTGGGTGTCTCGTCAGTATGCACCACATCCGCCGGCTCATTCAACGGTTGGTTATCGGCGGCACTGCGTGTCGCATTAGCCTCCGGCGGAACTCCGCGAGGCTTCTGGCCGGGCAAACACCAGCCGGCCAGCCGTGGTTTGAAGCGTGCTCGTCACGCTCACGTTGACCATACGGCCGATCTGGTCGCGGCCTCCTTCCACTACGATCATTGTGCCGTCATCCAGATACCCAACGGCTTGGCCTGCCTCTTCGCCTGACTTGAGGAGCCGTACATCCAGCAAGTCGCCCGGCGTGAACGTGGGTTTGAGAGCCACGGCAATGTCGTTGATATTGACGGCCGGTACGGCTCGCACTGCCGCAAGCTTTACGATGTTGGGGTCATTGGTGACGATCCGCCCTCCCAATTGGCTGGCCATTTCCACCACGCGGGATTCCGCCGGCGCCTGAGCATCAGATTTGTCTGTGGCTCGCAGCACCTCAATCTGGATCGCAGAGTTGACCCGCAGGCGGGTCAGAATATCCAGCCCACGCCGACCTCTCAGCCGTCGCTGCTTGTCCGATGACTCAGCAGCCGATTGCAGTTCGTCTACGACAAACGAGGGCACCACAAACCGGCTTTCGAAAATTCCTGCCTCGGCGAGTTCGGCGATCCGCCCGTCCACGATGGCACTGGCATCCAGCAGATTTGGGCGCAGGCCTTGCACGTTCCGGGCAAACTCCACGTAGGGAATAAGGAACCGAAAGTCGTTTCGCGTCTGAAGGAGCAGGCTGGTGCAAACATAGCAGAGGATCATGCCAAGGATTAGCGGCAGCCAGAGCAGAACCGGGCTGCGTGGGTTGGCAGGCAGGATCGGCGTGAGTGCAAGCAGCGCGATGTAGGTGAGAAAAGCCCCAACGAGGAGGCCGAAATAAACAGCCGTGATCACGGTGAGGTCTTTTGAACGGATCGATGCGTCGACCCCGATCACCGTCAGCGGAAGCAAGACCATTCCCGCGAGTACTGCCCACGGCACCCATTCCGCCGCTTCACGCAGCGAGTGAGAACTAAAGATGAGGACCGCAATCCCCACCGATACAGCGACAAACAATGCTCGCAGAATAATCAGGGCCATAACGTTTTCCAAGAAATACAACCCAGCCGGAACTGCGACGCGGAACCGCCAGACGGAACGAAGCCCCTATCATAACTCAAATGCGTCGGTCAGCGAAGGACCGCGATTGTACAATGATCCAATGCATCCTCACGCCAGTCTTTTCCAGGCAAGGGTGTCGGGTCGTGGGTCGTTCAGCCGACATGCGATAAGAGAGTTGCCAGTGTGGGCAAGTAGTTTTCGGGGTTCTGGTTTGACGGAATTATTTCAATTCGATCGGCTCGGCGACGCAGCCACCAGTCGCTCCCAGTGCCGTGGGATGCTAGTACGAGCCGACACTCTGCGGGCCTCAGGAATCGGCCGACTCCAGGTCGAATTACGATGTCAATTTCGCAGGACTCGCCTGGGTGCGCGCAGGGGGCGCCGGCCAGTAGGTGGGAGAGTTGGCTGCCTAGAGCCGTGGCGATGAGATCTTTCGGCAGCCCCCAACACAGAGACTCGATCGGACGGGGGACGAGGCCTTGCCGGCAGGACGTGAGTCGTCCGCGGCGCAAAAAATAATTGACGTTGGTGCCGTCTTGCCAGCGGGTTGTGGCTGAAGGGTCGCTGGGGTGCCAGACGTGCAGCGAGAACGTGCGATCCAGAATGGATTCCAGCCGAACGCCAATGCTGCGCAACCGCAGGCCGAGATCGTCGTCTTCCTGACCCCAGCCTACAAATCGTTCATCGAAACCGTTTACGCGTTCGAAGTCGGTTCGCCAGACCCCAAAGTTGCCGCCGGCCAACCGAGGTTTCGAGGGGTGTCGCACCAGCGAGTGCCACGCGGCTTTGCGGTGGCGTTGCGCCAACAGACGGCGTTCCGCTGGCGGTGCAACCGATACCAGATCGATTTCCCCGAGCCTGTCGGGAACGAGAGAGTGCAGAGTTTCTTCGGAGAGCCTTGCGCAGTATCCCAACTGCGCCGTACCAGGCCGCCGTCGGCCGAGGTAGGCCGCGACGTGATCCCGAGGCAGAATGCAATCGCCATCCAAAAAAAGCAGGGAGTCGCCGGTGGCTATCCGTGCGCCGCGGTTGCGAACCTGAGCCAAGCGAAAGCCGTCGTGGGG
>CAIRDU010000173.1 GCA_903877395.1 uncultured Planctomycetaceae bacterium | reverse complement strand
CTGGAGATCGCAACCAAAGCGACCGATCCGGCTGAGCGCGCCCAGTCGTTTCAAGGCTACGTGAAAATCTCTGCGACGCGCGACAAGCGGACCGATCGGCAACGGCTCGATCGCATGAAGCAGGCCCTAAAGGCGGCCAAGACGCCCGACGAACAGGCGCTGGTGATTAATTGCGCTCGCACGGCCTACGACGTCGAGACGCTCCGCTTCGTGCTCCCCTTCGTGGAGCAGCAGGCCTTCGCTCAATCGGCTTGCGAAACGATCGTCGAACTCGCTCACCATCGCGAGATTCGCGATCCGAACAAGGCCGAGTTCGACAAGGCCCTCGATAAAGTCATTCAGACCAGCAAGGACGCCATCGTCGTCGACCGCGCCAATCGCTACACTCGCGGCGAGACCTGGACGCGACCATAAGAGGAGAAGTGGCTGCAAAAATCAAAAAGACGCACAAAAGAATTCCAGTGTTGGCCTCTGACAATGCTGCATGAACTCAATCTTCTTTTTGCGTTTCTTTGCCTTGATGCGGTATTGTGCGAGGCCCCGCTTCGCCCTTGAGCGACTCTCCGTGATCCGTGGTGCAGACGCCCGCATCACTCGGGTGCGATACGTGCTGCCGCGAAACTTTGGCCGCAAAATGGGCTGGTCCTGGCCGATGCAACACGTCCACGCGGCCCGGCGCGAATGGCGTCGTGGATCTCTCGCCGTTTGAGTTTCTGGATCGTGTAGCCGATCTGGTGCCGCCGCTGCGGATGCACCGGTATCGGTATCGGTATCACGGTGTCTTTGCGCCGAACCATCGAATCATCCCGCTGCGGCCGGCCGTCACCGCACTGGCGAAAAGCCAATGCCGGGAAGCAGGGAGAAGTCGCGACCTGTCGGCATGCGGGTGGAAGTCACACGGCTCACGAATGCTGCGACACGAATGCAAACACCCGCTCCCACGACACGTCACGGATCGCTTGGGCCAAGCTCATGGCGTGAGTTGGGGAGGAGTTTTCCCTTCTGTGCCCTTTCCTACGGCGGCGATATCCGGCTGATCACTTTCATCACCGAGCAACTGTGCAGACCGCCAGCAGGAGTCGGGCCTGCGGCTCGCCCACCGTCTTTGGCTATGCTCCGTGCAGCCCCATGACGACGGGGACGTCGCTCAGATCGCGCCCGACGAGTTGCCCGTGATCGACATCCACATCCTCTGACGAGTGCCACGTGGCTGGATTAAGAAACGGCCTGCGCCGATCGTGGAAATCAATCCGGCCAGCGGTGGCTTGGGCAGATTTCGGGGCTCACATCAGCACCGGCAGTGCGGCGAGCGGTCTCGGCGTTGCCTCATCGATCGCTCATCGACCGTCGAACGGTTGCCGAAGTGCGGTTAACCGGGCTACCCTTAGTTTGATCCATAATTAGCTCGTGGTTATTACTATTCTGACAATTTCAACGTGCATCGGCATCAAGCGTCAGGGTGCGCGTTTCTTGTGCAATTCGAGGCTATAGAATGTCATGAGAGTTCTCGTGGTGGGCGCAACCGGTTCCTTGGGTGGCAAGATTCGCCGGAACTTGGTGGCGCACAAAAACGTGGCCGTGCGGGCCATGTCCAGAAAAGCCCCCGTGGCGTCGGCTAATCCCGATGTGGAGTGGGTCCAAGGTGACATGATGGCCCCTGCGTCTCTGGATGCCGCGCTGCAGGGCGTGGAGGTTGTTGTCAGTTCTGCCAACGGCTACATGAAGGAGACACTGGAAGCCGACTTTGCCGGGAACAAAAACTTGGTGGAGGCCGCGGCCAGAGCCCGCGTAAAACGCTTTGTTTTTCTTAGCATTGTCCGCTGCGAGCAGGCATCGGGTGTCCCGCATTTCCATGCCAAAAAAGTGGCGGAGGATCTCCTCAAGGCGTCCAAAGTCCCGTACGTCATTGTGCGTGCGCCTGCTTTTCTCGACCAGAGCCAAGACTACATGGCAGAAGGAGTAAAAGTCGGCCGATTTTATGCGGTGGGCGACCGGATGACCAAGTGGTCGTATGTTCTCACCGATGACCTTGCCTCATGCGTTGCCCGGGCCGCTCTCTACCCACGGCGGCATGGTCTGACGGCGTGCGGCAATCTCGTGCAGGCACATGACGACCGGGTGATCTTTGAGTCATCGCCCGACAATTTTCCCGTGAGCGATATCCACTCGCTGTGAAGTGCCACGCGAGGATCGCCAGATAGCCCGAGTTGGGGATGGTCTGCGCCTGGGGTAAAAAACACGCTCGATGACGGTTGTTGCGGGAGGGTCCAGGGCCGTCCGTGGGCATGGCCCGTCAAACAGCCCTCGCAATCCTCATCAGCGGCTTATCATTCACCCCAAAGTTGCGGAATATGCCCTTGACCGGGCTATGACTTTAATATTTTCTTTACGTCAACGCTGATCCGGGCTATCCTTGGCCATCTCGCACGAATCCAAAGCGAGCGGTAAAAAATGGATAAAATCCATCATACCCATGATAAAATCTACTCCAATCACCCTTGCCGTGCTCGGTGTTCTCGCCGCTTTCACAGGCTCTCACCTCCATGCCGCCGAGCTCAACGCCTCCGACGGTGCGGCGGGTAATCATTTCGGTGCTTCAGTGAATCCATCGGGCAGCATCGGCCTCGTCGGAGCTTCCGATAGCTATGTTACGGGCACCGGTCAAGGAAGTGCCTATGTCTTTCGCAATCTGGATACGGCCACCGGCAGCATCACCCAGAACGTAACGCTCGTCTCCTCCGACGGCGCGGCGGATGATAACTTCGGCACTTCCGTGGGTCTATCGGGCAGCATCGGCCTCATCGGGGCTTCCACAGTCGATATTGGGCTCAACGCCAACCAAGGAAGCGCCTATGTCTTTCGCAATCTGGATACGGCCACCGACACCATCACCCAGAACGTGAAGCTCATCGCCTCCGATGGCGCGACGAACGATGGTTTAGGCAATGCCGTGGGTCTATCGGGCAGCATCGGCCTCGTCGGGGCTCGAGCAGACGCGATTTTTGGTATCACCCAAGGAAGCGCCTATGTCTTTCGCAATCTGGATGCGGCCACCGGCACCATCACCGAGAACGCGAAGCTCATCGCATCTGATGGCGTGGCAAACGATCTCTTCGGCGTTGGCATAAGTCTTTCGGGCAACCGCGGTCTCATCGGGGCTTCCTTAGACGATTTTGGGAGCTCCACCAACCAAGGAAGCGCCTATGTCTTTCGCAATCTGGATACGGTCACCGGCACCATCACCCAGGACGTGAAGCTCACTGCATCTGATGGCGCGGCAAGCGATGGCTTCGGCAATACCTCGAGTCAATCGGGTAGTATCGGCCTCGTTGGGGCGCGCTATGACGATGATACGTTTGTCGACCAAGGAAGCGCCTATGTCTTTCGCAATCTGGATACGGCCACCGGCACCATCACGCAGAACGTGAAGCTCATTGCCTCTGATGGCGGGGCGTACGAAAACTTCGGCAATAACACGGGTCTATCGGGCAGCATCGGCCTCGTCGCGGCTAACCTCGACGAGATTGGGCCCAACGACAACCAAGGAAGTGTCTATCTCTTTCTCGGTCTGGATACGGCCACCGGCACCATCACCCAGAACGTAAAGCTCATCGCCTCCGACGGCGCGGCGCAAGATCTTTTCGGCACTGGCGCACGCCTGAGTGGCGATCAATTCCTGATCGGCGCGTCTGGCTGGAACGGCGGCACCGGCAAAGCCTACAGCGGCAGCGTGAGCAGCGTGACCACCCTCAATACAGGCAGCACGAGCCGCACCATCGACGGCATCAGCTTCACCACGGTGGACGACTGGACCATCGGCCTGACCACCGATGCCAACCAAGTTACTCTCACTGCAGGAGACAAAGGCAGCGTGACGGCCCTAAGCAAGGGCGTTTACATCGGCAAGAACGCTGGTTCGGACAACAACTCCCTCCTCCTCTCTGGCTCACTCACGGCCAACGCAGTCTATATCGGCGCTGTCGGCAACGCGGGCAACACCCTGGAGATTGGGACCACCGCCGCCTTCGCTGCCGGGGCCTTCTACCTCGCCCCGGAAAACTTCCTCACCATCGTGGGCGGCGACTACACCAGCAGCGCCAGCCTCCTTACCTACCTCGGCGGCACTGCCCTTCAGGTCTGGTCCGGGAGTGCGTGGGATACCGTGTACAGCAGCAACTACTCCGATCTCATTCACAGCAACTACAGCAGCGGCAGCGGCGTGACCACCATCCAGGCCGTGCCCGAGCCTTCCACGCTCATGCTGATTGCCTTCGGAGCGGGTGGGTTGCTTCTTCGCCACCGCAGACGGTAAGCGGCGTGATAGGGATGCCCAAAGTTGGGGAAGTGCCATTGGCCGGGCTGTCCTTTCTAATTAGTTGTTAAGAGAATAGGACTTTAGACTGCATAGGACCTTTTGGGGCCTTCAATAAGTCTTATTTCAATTGCCTAAAAAGACTCTTTATGAAAAAAGTTGCGTCTCTAATTGTGCTCTCATTATTCTGTTTATGGCAGGTCGCATTTGCCCAGAAAACAATCACTGAAAGGGAGACCTCCGATTTACTTCCAATCAATAGAAGCACTCACGAGATTGCCGGCCGAACCGTTCTCCGTTATGAGCACGAGGGTTCTGATCGATTGGGCTCTAAGGTAGCCCAGAAACGTTTTTTTGATGTTGTAGCTCCAAAGGATAGTAGTTCAAAACATCCCTTGTTGATTTGTTTGCACAGCGCCGGCGAAAAGAATAATACCGAATGGCGTCTGAATGTTCCTCGAATTGCAGCGGCCGGAGACGACTTCGTTGGCCTGATTCCGAACTGTAATTTCGATACCGAATGGTGGTGGGGGCATGACGAGATAATGAAGGATAAGAAAAAACATCAAGATTCATTAACCCCGATAGAAGCACGAATACTGGCAGAGATTGAGTGGGTCGTCCAAAAATATAATGTTGATCGCAACAGGATTTATATGCATGGCATTTCGATGGGCGGAAGTGGTACGCTCGGAATCGGCATGTCACATGGCGATATGTTTGCAGCTCTCTGTGCAGGGGTCCCGGCAGGTGCGAATCACATGCTGATTCGACAAAAAGGTTCCAAAGACAAAAATCCCCCTCCAGCCTTGGTGTTTTTCTCCCAGGCAGATGATTGGTCGGCTGAGATGCCTTTGCTTCTGAAGGCTGCAGAAGAGAACCGTTACGCTTTCATCTGTGCGTGGGGTCCGTGGGGACATCAGAACCACTATGAGATGACCAATCCCGCAGCGTTTGAATTTCCCTGGCTTTCGATTCGTCGGAATGAAGCTTATCCGGTTTTTACCAACACATCCAGCGATCAGAAATTTCCTGGGTGCAAATCGAAAGAACCCGATCAGGAAGGACAGATAAATGCGTATTGTCGTTGGACGAATATGAAGGATCAGCCCAACGAATTCGCTATGCAGATTCGATTGGTCTCAAAAGCGGAGCTAAAAAACAAGATTGAACTGCCGAACGAGGTTGTAACAGATGTGACACTCCGCAGAATCCAGCAATTTAAAATTGATCCGGAGAAAGAATATCGTTGGACAGTGGCACGCTCTGGCATGAGGAAAGCTGAAGGTCGGGTCAAAGCAGATACGGCTGGGCTCATCACCATTCCAGGGATTACCGTTACAGCTCAACCGCTTCGGCTTACCCTTGTTAGCCTTAGCCAGAAATAATTTGAATGGTGCTTGAGTGGGCTACAGAATTGGGCTATTCGACTGACCTGCCCCCAGCGTGGTACCAGCCGGGTGGTTAGCCATGCAGGGCCGGTAGTTAGCCCCCTTTTCACTCTGGTGGGCGCCTCGCGAAATGTGTAGCCTCCCGGCAGCCTCTGGAAAAAGCTGCCCATGATCATGCTCGCCTTGAAAAGGCTCGTTCCCCTGCTGCTGTTCGTAACGGCTGGCTGTGGTGTGACGCGCACTAGCGATTCGAAGCGCACCGCCACCGAGCAATTGCTCGTGTCGAGTGCGATCGAGCGGGCCGTGACACAGATCGATTGCGGCCCGCTGTCGGGCCGTAGCGTGTTTCTCGATGCAGCGATCATGGACGATGCCAACGATGAGAAATACCTCGTCAGCACGCTACGGCATCAGTTCCTAGCATCAGGCTGTTTTCTCGCCGAGAAACGTGAGCAAGCGGACGTGATCGTGGAAGTTCGGGCCGGCGCCATTGGCACCGACCGATGCGACCTCATTCTGGGGATGCCTGGCACGAATGTGACGGTGCAGGGCCACAATGTGACGACGCCCGATGTGGCCGTTGCCAAGCGATCTGAGCAGCGGGGCGTGGCCAAGATCAGCCTCCATGCCTACGAGCGGGAGTCGGGCCGACCGGTCTGGCAAAGCGGCATGGAAACGATGGCCAGCCATGTGCGGGACCGGTGGCTGTTTGGCGCAGGGCCGTTTCAGGATGGCGAACTCCACGAGACGCCGGAGTTTGCCGGCAGGCGACTGGAGAAGACGAAGTGGGGTTGGTCGCAGGCGAAGGACTATCCCGAAGCCGTTGCCCGCACCGGTGGCGTCGATCTGGCAACGGCCCGCGTCTACCCCGCCTCCACTGCCGGGAGTGAAAAGTCGCGGGATCCAAATGTCGTGGCCGACGCACGGGCCGTCGATCTGCCGCTGGTTCGCTGAGGATCGCTCTTGTAATACTCTTCTGTTGGTCTGGAGCGAGCGCTGGGGAAGCTGGCAGTGGGTGCGCTTGCCGGTGTCGGCGGCAGCGCCCATGCCACCGACTCCGCCGAGCTTGCGGAAGCGCATGACGACGTAGAGATCGTTCAGATCTCGCCCGACGAGTTGCCCGCGATCGACATCCACTCGCTTTGAGGGCCGCCGTGATCCGCCGCCGCAAGCCGGACTCGGGGAAGGGCTGCGCCGATGGTGAAAAACTGCTCGCCCAGCGGCAGTTTGGGGAGAAGCTTTGACGGCACAGCCCGACGTGCCGTGAACGGCCTCAACCTTCACACAATCGGCCGCTCGTCAACTGCCCAACGCTTGTGGAAGTGCCGTTGACCGGGCTATCCTTACGCCTTGGATACCCTTGAGCAGATTGGCAGTAAGCCGGTCGTCCTTCAAGAGAACGCCCAACTGCCGAACCAGGCAACAATCCATATCGCTTCTGCTGTTGAGCCTGCCCACGTTCTCACCTACCAGTCGTCTGCCGCTGCAGAGCTTCCGTATCTGGTCTGTTTTCAGTGTGGATTAGCCTAACTCTTGGCAGAATGCGAAAAGTGTGGCGGCTACCTTGGCAAAAGTCTGGCGAAACTGGCGAAACCCTGCTGGCAGCTCGTGAAATGCGGGCTCGGCCCGGAGAAAACTGCCGATTATACCACCCTTATGGGATTCTACCCCCCGTATGGACTGTGCAGAATATGCTGGCCATGTGGACTGAAGTCCCAACCGAAAGGAGCCAATGATGCGTCGCCTTGTCTCCATGGAGCCACGGGGGCGAGCATCGGCGTGGATGCTGACGATCGGAACAAGGCCCTCGTTCTGCCGAGCCACGATCCGCGGCACGAGTCGAAGCAATGACCAGCCCGTCATGCCGACCTCGAGCGCAGACAAGCGTGAGACGGGAAAAAGTGACATGAGACGGTGGCTGCGGGGATCGGCAGTGTGCGTTGCCCTCCTCGCGGCACTCGCCCACACCGCCCGCGCCGACTGGTCATGCGACCTGTACGGCGGAGCAGGATTCACGCATCCTCATGATGCCCAAGTCGATCTGCCCGACATCGGCATCTCGGGCTTTCATCGAGCGCTGGCCTTTGACACGGCTGCGCTGATCGGCGGCCGCATCGCCTATTGGCGCAGTCCAGCCTCAGTCTTCGGGTTGGCGTTCGACGTGTCGCATTTTTTCGGCCCGGACCAGCCGGAGCAATGGTCCGACACCGAGTTGTTCCTCGACGGGACCCCCGTCTCCGACGGGCCCGAACTCATCAGGCGCTTCGAGATTTCCGTCACGTCCCTCGCGTTCGACGTGCTGTTTCTCAGGCTCCCGATCGCGGTGTCCAAGGACTATCCCGGCGGTCGGCTGCAGCCCTACGTGTCGGCGGGGCCGGCGATTTTCATCGCATCGATGACCGACACCGGCAATTTTCTGCCGGCCGGACAGACCAGCACCTCGACCTCCATCGGCGCGCAGGTCGGCGCGGGTGCGAACTGGCTGCTCACGCCCTCCACGGGCATCTTCGTCGAATACCGCTACAGCGTGTTTCAGCTCGACGACAGGTTCTCCAACGGGAAGGTCGTTAACGGCCTGCCCATAGGCCGGACCGACGGCTCCGCCACCTTCGGCATCGATTCCGTCGTCGCGGGCCTGACGTTTCGCTTCTGAGGCATGCTCCGCGACGGTCGCCACGTGGCACGTGGATCCGGCCCGCTCCGCACCCAACGCCTCCGTCCGATTCCTGAAGGGCCCCAGCACCGGCCCCGTATCGGCCGACTAGAATTCCCCGGCGTTCGATCCCACGTGGCTTGCCCAGGCTATCTCTACAACAGTGAGTCGGCCTGACCAGAAACAATACAAGCCGCCCACAGGCACGCCCCCAAACGGCTTTCTGTCGAACATTCTGCCCGTCGAAGAGCAGCAGGAAGGTTTGTCGTGGAATAGCACGTGGCCCAACATGTTTCTGATGCAAAAGTGTGGCCCGAAAATGTTTTGACACGTTTGTGTTCTCGGAATGCGATTGCCTCATCAAAAGCAGTGACGCATGGAGTGCGTCAACAAGAGGACTGGCTTTTGTGGGCGTCGTTGTTCAGTCTTTTACTGTATGCAAAAAAGACTTCTCATACGTCCCGCTTCTTCAGGCCCTTCATGTTTTCGTAAAGCCCCCGCTTCGAAGTCCCCTTGGGCGATCGGCTCGGTTCTCGCCGCCCTGCTTGTCGTGGGGATTTCGCCGGCCGTTCTCCGTGCCGACACGACCCTCGACAGCGGCACAACGACGGTCAGCACCGGCACGAATTTTGGTGTGAACCTCTACGTCGGCACAACTGGCACCGCCACGCTCAACCTGACCGGCGGTCTCGCCACCAACACAGACGGCTATCTCGGCTTCAACTCCGGCGGCGACGGCACGGCCACGGTGAGCAGCGGCACGTGGGCCAATAGCGGCGACCTCACCGTCGGCGCTATTGGCACCGGCACGCTCACGCAGGGCACCCACGGCACGATCAACCTCAACGCTGGCGGCACGCTCCAGATCGGCACCGGTGACACAACCGGCGTCCTCGGCGTGGACGCGCTCACCAACAACGGCACGCTGATCTTCAACAGCTCCGATGCCTCGACCTACTCAGGCATCATCAGCGGCACGGGCTCGGTCACGAAGCAGGGTGGCGGCACGCTCACGTTCGACGGAGCGAATTCCTACTCGGGCCTCACCACGATCTCCGGCGGCACGCTGGCGCTCTCAGGCACGGGCTCGCTCGGCACCGGCGGCCTCTCGCTTGGCACGGGCGGCAGTTTTGACATCGCCGCTCTCGCGTCGGGCACCTACTCGCTGCCCTCGACCGGGAATCTGACTGGGTCCGGAACACTCTCTGGAAATGGCCATACGTTGGCCGTGCTCGGGGCGTTTCTGCTTGGCAATTCACCTGGCACCGTCACGGTTGATACGGGATTCATGCTTGACCTGTCCGGTGCGACGAGCACCACGTTCGATATCGCCAACCCGCTCTTTACGGCAGGAACATACGACCTTGTGAATGGCAACGGCAGCGTGCATTTCGGCAGCGTACTCAACCTCATTTT
>CAIRDU010000172.1 GCA_903877395.1 uncultured Planctomycetaceae bacterium | reverse complement strand
GGATCGATCGGCAACGGGGCATCGAGTTCGATTGTCAAGGTAGGGGCCGGCACGCTCACGCTCTCCGCTGCGAACGCCTACTCGGGGAATACAACGCTCAGTGGCGGCCAACTCAACATCAACTCTGCCTTGGCGTTGGGCAGTGGGGCAAAAACTTTGAGCCTTTCGTCAAGTGCTGTCTCAATTGACAACACATCTGGCGCGAAGATCAGCCTGGCATCGACGAACGTCTTCGATTGGGTTTCTGGCACTTCAGTCACTTTCGTTGGGTCCAGCGACCTTGATTTTGGTGTGGACTCCAAGATTTATTACTCCAGCGATGCTGGCATGCGAACGCTCACCGTGCAAGCCAACACGCTGACGATCGGTTCGATCGGCATTATAAATGCTAGAGATTTTACCAAGGCTGGGGCTGGCACGCTCGTCATCAGTGGGACTGCGATTCCCACGAGTTCGGTGAATAAGTTGTTTGTGGACGGCGGCACGCTTCGCTTGGAGGGTGTGGGCCAACTCGGTCCGATCACCGGAGATTTTGGCGTAAAAAGTGGCACGCTCGATCTTAACGGCCAGAACTACACATATAGTGCGGGGGTGGCGAATAGCAATCTCACCATGGGCGGCGGTGCTGCGGGCACTTCGTCGTCGCTGCTGATGGGGTCTGGCACACTGACGTTTGCCAAGGGCGGCATCACAAACCTGTTGGCCTACACAGGCACTACGGCCTTGGGGGCCTCGGGCCCTGGTCTCATTGCCGGCAATCTGAATCTCAGTGGCACGATGTATTACAGATTCGACATCCAGGATTCGCCTGCTGCGGACGACGATCTCACGGTGGCCGCAGCGATCACCGGCCTGAGTGGAACAGCCAGCCTTCTTAAAGTTGGAGCGGGCACGCTGGTGCTCTCGGGTAGCAATACTTACGCTGGTCCGACAAGCATCCAAGGGGGCGTACTTCGCTATGCTTCCGCCGCAGCCCTCTCAGGCACAGCAACGCAGACAATCTCGATCGGCGGCGCTGGGACGGTCGCTGCGAGTTATCAGATCGACCAGGCATTTCTGGGCCGGATCACGAATAGCTCTGGAGGTGTTGTGGCTCTTGGAGCAAGTGCATCGAATAACCTCGACTTTAGCTCTGCGGGCGCAAACATGACCGCCGCAAGCCTCGGCGGTGTCGGCAACGTCACGTATTCCGGTACGTTCACGCCCAGCGGCGGTGTCTACCGCCTCGGCGGCGGTGGTGGCACGCTCAACCTCGCTGGCCCGCTTTCTGGCACAAACACACTCACGGTGGGCGGCCCGCTGGGAGCCCTCGGGGGCTCTGTGATCCTCTCCAATACGGCGAACAGCTTTACAGGCAAGACGACGATCCAGTACGGCACGCTCCAAATCGCGTCGATCGGCAACGACGGTGCTGTCAGTGCGATTGGTGCCGCAAGCGGCACCAACTCCACGATCGACATCGGATCAACCACGACGGCCGCTACGCTCCGCTACACCGGCTCTGGCGACACCACCAACCGCGTGATCAACATGGCTGGCACCACCGGCGGGTCGACGCTCGACGCCAGCGGCTCCGGTCCGCTCGTGTTCTCCAGTGCGATGACGGCCACAGGAGCAGGCATCAAAACGCTCACGCTCACCGGCTCCAGCACCGCTGCCAACTCGATTGCTGCGATCCCGAACAGCTCAGCTGCAACCAGCGTGAATAAAACCGGCAACGGCACGTGG
>CAIRDU010000171.1 GCA_903877395.1 uncultured Planctomycetaceae bacterium | reverse complement strand
GACTAGCCTCTGCAAACGATCCGAGCCCCACCCGCTCGAGCAATCGCATCGCCTGCGATCTCGCCTCCCTTGCCGGAAGCCGCTTGACTACTCGTGGCGATAGTGACACATTTTCAACGGCGGTCATATGAGGAAAGAGATTGAACTGCTGAAATACCATCCCAACATCCTGCCGCAACGCTTCCAAGACATCCGGCGAGTGCGACCCGGCCAGAAGGCGATGCCCAGCGATCGTTACTTCCCCTGACTCAAAACCATCGAGTCCGTTCAAGCATCGCAGCAGCGTGCTTTTGCCGCCGCCGGAAGGCCCCACCAACGCCGTTACACCCCCTTCGGCCACCGTCAGGCTAACGTCCGAGAGCACGGGCACTCCGGATCTGGCTTTTGAAAGACTCCTGATCGCAATCACGCTTTGCCTCACTTCTATGCTTTTCCGAACGGTGATCCCCGCTGTGTAAGCCGATGCTCAAACCAGTGAGAGAGCAGCGAGAGCGGCCAACTCATGGCCAAGTACAACAGTGCCGTGACGATGGCCAACTCCATGATCCTGCCGGTCGAGAGTGCCAACACGCTGTATCGCTTAGTGAGTTCGATGACCGTAATGACAGAGCACACACTGGTATCCTTGAAGAGGGCGATAAAGTCGTTGGTCACGGGCGGCATCACGATCCGCACCGCCTGAGGGACAATCACATGCCGAAGAGCCTGCCACTTCGTCATTCCCAGCGAAAGCGCCGCCTCAAATTGCCCGCCTGGCACAGCTTTGAGTCCCGCTCGGTAGATCTCCGACTCGTAGGCCGAATAGTTGAGGGCAAGTCCTGCGATGGCGGCCACGAGCGCCGGCAAGGCCAGCCCGATTTTTGGTAGCAGAAAGAAGATGGCGTAAAGCTGAAGCATGAGGGGCGTGCCTCGAAGCAATTCAACGTAGCCAGCCATGAATGGCCGCAGTGCCAGCGGCCCGTACAGCCGCCCGATTGCCAAGCTGAGTCCGATCGCGATTGCCAGCGGCATCGCGGCGCAGGAAAGCAGCACTGTCATTCCGGCCGATGCCATCAGCAGCGGCAAACTATCGCGGGCCAACTCCAGCAGGCTGCGCTGCTTTGATGGTGGGATTTCAGTGGCGTCGCGAAGCAGCAGTATCTGCTGGCGGCCAGCTAAATCCCAGCGATCGTACAACTCCTCCAGCCCGCCGTCGGCGATCATGCGGCCAAGAGCCACATCGATTGCTGCCGATAGGTGGGGCGTATCACGAGCCGTCAGAATCGTGTAAAAGCCACTGGCAAACGGCCGACCCACAGCTCGAAGGTGCACGAAGCGATCGGCATAAAAACTCGCGATGCAGTCGTCCAACACCGTCGCATCCAGCACGCCGCTGGTCACCTGCTCCATGCAGTCGATCGTGCCGTCGTAACCAATGACGTCAATCTGAAAATCGGTGCGGGCCTGCATGACGCTCTCTGCGGCCGAACCCGTCAGCACGCCCACCTTCCACCGGCCAGTTGGGCCTGGCGAGGCTAGTCTCTCGAGCGATTCTAGCGGCCCGTCTCGCCGCGTGAGCAGTTGCAACCCATAGGCAAAGTAAGGCCGCGAGCAGTGGTAGTCTCGCTGGCGTTCGGGAGTCAGTTCAATGCCGTTGAGCACGCAGTCGGCTACCCGGCCCACCAAGAGCGGGAGGCGATCCCACTGTCCTTGTTGAAATCTGGAATGCACGCTCTGATCCCCCGATGCCCTGCCAATTTCAAGGGCCAGCATGGCCGCGAGATCAACCTCGAATCCCATCAACTGCTCCGGATTCTTTGGGTCGGGAAATACGTGCGGCCCACCCCCTTCTTGATCGGCGGCCCATACTAATTCCCTGCGCGCCAGAACCTCTGCCAGTTCAGCCGCGGGCACCACTGACGCAAAGCCGCACAGCCATACCGCTGCCATCCGCGCAAGCCTCGTTGGCAGAAGCGATCGGATCATGCGGGCTCCCGACGGAGGCTTCCTAACCCACTGCTTGGCTCGGCCAGTTGTGAGGCTAATTCAACGCACTGGCTGCCCAGCCGATCGCCCTGCTCGATAAACCCACCAGCCTGCCCAGCGGCCAAAGCAAAATCGCTGAGGAGCGGATCCGCCAGCCTCGCATTTGGCAATCGTGCCAACAAGGCTGCGATGTCTCCCGTAAGCCCCATGCGTAGTCGGGCAAAGACAATCCAACGCAGAAAAAATCCCCACAGAATGACCCAGATCATTGCTTCCTGCAAAAATCCAATTCCCTCGACAGGGCGGCCAGCCCAGAGGTGCCCGTAAAAAAAATTCCAACCCGCGCGAGCGAGCACCGCCACGACCAGCGATGTGAAAAGTACCTCGCACACCAAACGTAAAAGTGGATTTTCGATCCGGCCGCGGCGTTCGGCTACAAGCCGCTCAATCCCTGCTGCCAGCCACGCGCCGGTGCGTTCCAAGAGTGCGTTCGCGGTGTCCTGCACGCCAGCCTCGTTCAATCGTGCGCGGCCCACCATTGGCTCGGTCACCCTAGCCCGTGCCGCAAGCCCTGCCAGAATGCTCCGCGACTGTTCCACATCGGCCTCACCGATCCCCAGTTCCTCAATCGCCTGCCATGCGCCGTGGCCACTGGCAGCGGGCACGGCGGCCTGCCCCGCCAAAAGCCGTGCGATCAAGCCGCCACTAACGGATCGAAAGCGCGGCCAGAAAGAACCGATCGCTGCAACCGAGTGAAGAAACATCGCAAATG
>CAIRDU010000170.1 GCA_903877395.1 uncultured Planctomycetaceae bacterium | reverse complement strand
TTGTTGGAACGGCGATCGCCGTCTTACTCGCAACCCGACTGTGGATGCGGGGCGTACGCTTTTACCGCGAAGCCAAAGGCGCCTATCGCACACTTAATGCCGGACCGTGGGCGGCCGTGGCCGGGATCGCAACCCACTCCGCCTTTGACTGGAACCTCCACCTACCGGCAAACGCGTTTTTGGCGTGCGTGGTGGTGGGGCTGTCGGCTTCGAGCGTGCCTAGCCGAACCAACCTCAGTAGGAACAACGGCAACAATGCTTTCTCTTGGATTCAGATTCCGGAGTATGTGCCGCGAATGGGTCTCGTGGCGGCCTGCGTGCTCTCGCTCTTATTTCTCGGGCGAGACGCGATATCAGACACCACACAGTTGCAATTGCGTCAAGCGATCGTGACAGATCGCTTGGCAACGAAAAAAACAGACCGGCAGGCTGCCGCAGATGCGCTCGGCTCAGCCATTCGAACCGGTACCGCAATGGCCCGGTGGAACTCCGGGAGCGCCCCGCTGGCTCTTCTGCTCGGACAAGCCCATTTTCACCTGGCCAGCCACGCAGACAAGCCGGCGGCACGCGAAGCTCTGATCGTGTCGGCGAACGACTGGTTTAGCAGGGCCAAACGCAGGTGTGCTATCCTGCGCGGAGTTCCCGAACCTATTCCCAAGCAGCAGCCAAACCCACAGCCACCGGATCGCACAAAGAAAGTCGGTGCCGCCATTCAAATCAAACCGCGCACAGGCTGGCCAGCGGGTACGATGCTTGCATGCGTGCTGCCCGAATTGTCGTAGCGAGCCTGATCGGATTTGCGACTGTTGCCACTGTCGCCACAGTTGTCTGGGTTGAACCGGCGGCGTTCTCTCTGGCTTCGAGAATCACGCCGCCCCAGACCCGCATCGAGATGCTGGGCATGCTGGCTCTGCCCGACGAAGCAACCGATGGAGCAAACGCAGCGGTGCAACTCACCGGCTTGAGTGGCATCACCTGGCTGGGCGACGATGCGTGGGCCGCCGTGATGGACAACAGCAACCGGCTCATCACGTTCTCCCTTGCGCTGGCAGCCGATGGATCCCCACTGGCCGTCAAGAATCTGCGGGCCGTCACGCTGACTGCCACGCACGACTACGAGGATCTGGCCCCTTGCCCGCCGGATCTCGAAAAACGGATCGCCCGGCGACTCATGCGGCGAGGCCTCCCAGATCCCGGGCCATGCCTGCTGGTCTGCGAGGAAGACACGCCGGCCATCCGAGGCGTGGCCCTGCGGGATGGCAGCCTCGTTGGAATGGTGCCGCTGCCCGCGATCCTCCAATCGCACCGTCCCAACCGCAGCCTCGAATCGTTGAGCGTCGACCCCGACGGCCTAGCCATCTGGACAGCCAACGAAGAAGCCCTGCCCAACGACGGCCCGCCACCCACTGAAACTACCGGCACCGTTGTGAGGCTGGCCTCGATCCCGATTCCCACCGACGGCGAACCCCACGGGAATGGACCAGCCGCCGCTGAGCGACAGGTTGCCTACCCCGTCGACTCACCGCACACATTCCTTCGGGTGATCAACGGCGCACCATTCTCTGGCGTGGTGGCACTGGTTGCCTTGGGCCAAGGCCGCCTGCTCGTGATGGAACGCTCCGGCACGCACGGCCTGCCGCCGTTTGAAAACCGGATCTACCTCGTCGATACCGCAAAGGCACAGGACGTCTCCACCATTCAGCGGGATCTGTCCCTGCGGCCAGAAATCCACGTTGCCAAGCGGCTGCTCTGGAAGGACTCGCTGGGGTGCAATCTCGAAGGACTGGCCCTGGGCCCCCCGCTCCACGACGGCGCCCAATCTATGGTTGCCATCGCCGACAACGGAGGTCTGGGCACACCCACCCAGCTGGTCACATTCAGACTCCAACACGAGCCACCACACGCCAAGCCCTCACAGAAGGCCGGGCCGCGGTGAGCAAACGGCTTCTTTACAGCCACGTCCACCACCCGCAAGAGTCTATTGAGAGTGGCCTTGCGGAGCCTCGGCGGGTTGCTGTATCCACTGCACGGTTATGCCGCGTTTTTCCCGTTTTTCGCGTTGTTCCAAAGAAGCCCCTACTCAACCTGCCTTGAGGCCATCCCTGTGCTACCCGATTGGCAACTCTCCGTAACTCAGCTTCTGGTGCTTCAAGTGGCCGGATGGGTGATTGGACTGACGGTGTTGATGTCTTTTATCGAGCATCAGGTGCATCGCCGCGTGATGCACCGCAAGGGATTTTTCAGCAGCCGCATCGCGGCGCTCAAGACGGCGTTTGAGCAACACGCCATTGTGCACCACGGCCATTACTTAAAAACTTTTCACGATGAGCCTGTGCCCGCAGGAACAGACCGGGGCATTCAATTGAGCATGCGGGAAGGGTTTCTCGAATCGCTTCCGTTTTCTCTTGTGATCGCAGTTTTTTCATATACAGGGGCCATCATCTTCCCTGTGATCGCCTGCGTGCATCATTACATCTGGAATAAGATCCACATGGAAATGCACAAGCCGGAAGATCGCTTTTTCACTCGTTGGTCTGTTTATAAATTCCTGGCTCGCCACCACTACCTGCACCACCGGTATCCCAACAAGAATTTCAACGTTGTTTTTCCGCTGGCCGATTATGTGCTCGGCACAAACGCCCGAGCCAACGAAGCCGACTTAGCGGGCATGCGGGCCGAAGGGCTTTTATAAGCCAGAGTTCAGTTCTGACCTCAGGCAAGCTCATTCGATGTCCGGCCATGGCCGCAGCAGGCCCTCGCATCATGGAACCAACAGCCGGCTCTACCGGGCGTGGATCGGCGCTGATGACGCCTGCGACTGAATGGCAGACGCCTGCTTTAGATAATTCCCCAGCACCACCAGCGACAGCGGTCGCGACCAATGCATCCTGATGCTGGCACGCTGAAATGATTCCCAGGTGCGATGCACCTCTTTGCGATCCAGCATAGACCATTCACCCAGATAGTCGATTGCTGCCTCACACGACTCTCGCATCTGGCCACGCATCCAGTCGCCAATCGGCAGCGAAAAACCTGTTTTTGGCCGGTTAGCGATTCTCGCACCAAACACGCCTGCGCAAGCGTCTCGCAGTAACACCTTTGGCCGGCTACGGCTGTCGTACTTCACGGCGGTCGGCAGCGCCGAAACATAATCAACCAGCGGCAGATCCAAAAAGGGCAACCGCACCTCCAGCGAATTTTGCATGCTGTTGGAATCGGTGTCGCGCAGGAGCGTGTCGCCCATGTAGTGAACCAGTTCGAGCCGAGAGACTGTATTGAATGGCTCGTCATCCAAGATCGGATCGAGTCGATCAGGACCACTTTCCAGATAGTCGGCCGCAAGCCCCACGCGTTGAGACGAGAGATCCAGCGACTGCATGCGCCGATTGGAGAGCGCGCGACGCAGCGACCGAGTTATTCCGGCCACGCTAGGATCGCCACCCACAAGATCGCAGAGTTTGCCGGCTGCCTCGGGCTTGCGTGCAAGGAATCCGAGGCCAGCCACCGCCCCCGACCTGAGGCAGCGTGGAATCAACGAGAGCGATTCTAAAATACGAGATAGCCGAATCGCCCGGCGGAAGCACGGGTATCCGCCAAAGAGTTCGTCGGCACCCAATCCGGAGAGCCCCACGACGACGCCTTCCTGAGCCAGCCTGCGGCTGACGACGTAGGTGTTGAAGCCGTCGATGCTCGGACTGTCCATGACTTTGAGCCATTCGTGCCACTTTGAAGACATATTGTTCGCGTCGAGCTCAACACAAAGGTGCTTGATGCCCAGCGACGAAGCGGTGGCCGATGCCAGCGGCATTTCGTCTTCCCCGTGCACCGCCCCAAAGCCCACGGTAAAGGCCGTGACCTGCGGCGTGTATTCACGGGCGAACGATGCAATGATCGTGCTGTCGATCCCGGCCGACAGAAATACACCCACCGGCACATCGGCCACCAGATGCCGAAGCACGGATTCGTGCAGCATGCTGCGCACAGTGGCAGCAGCTTGAGGGCGATCGACATCCAGAATGCGTTGCGAAAAGCTCCAATAGCGCCGCGGCGGATTCAGGACTGTTGCGTCTATCGCAATCGAGGCATCGAGCCACTGCGAAGAACCCGCTGGAAACGACCTGATCTGCTCAAACACCGTGCGAGGCGACTGCACCGCACCATACGCTAACATCCCGGCGATACCGGCCATGTCCAGATCGCTTGAAACCAGACCGGATGCCAGCACGGCTCGCACTTCGCTGGCAAACACAAATCGATCCGGAAGCTTTGCCACGTACAAAGGCTTGATGCCTAACGGATCACGGGCCAAGAGAATCCGACGCGACTGAGACTCGTAAAACGCCAGAGCAAACATACCTTGAAGTTTTTCGAGTGCCGCCTCGCCCCACGTGGAGAGAGCGTGAAGCAGCACTTCCGAATCGCTCGTGCCGCGAAACACGCTACCTTTTGCCTCCAACTCAGTTCGCAGTGTGCGGGAGTTGTAAATCTCCCCGTTGAAGATCAGGCAGTTGCCGGTGGGTGGGTGAAACATCGGCTGATGGCCGGCCGGCGAAAGATCCAGAATGGAAAGGCGGCGAAAGCCAAATCCGACCACGGGCCCGTTGCCATCTTTCCCCAGCGGCAACTGCTCGTAGCCCAAGTCATCAGGGCCTCGATGCACCATCGCTTGCATCATGGAACGAACGGCCGGGGCGACCGGTCGCGGATCAGCGCTGATGACTCCACAGATGCCACACACGAAATGCCCCTTATTGTGCCAAATATACCACAAACTATGGCAGCCACCAAAACTGGGTAAGGTGGACAATGGGAGCAAGGTCGTTGTGCGACTGGCTAAACAAAATCGTACGGCCCGCTCGGCGTCGAATTGGAACAACGCGTTGAATCGGCTGCGCGGCGCGTCTGACTCCGTTTGGGTATCCCGTTTTGTTAGGCTTCGGCCATGAGCCGATTTTCTCCGTTACCCCAGCCGCTTTCGGTCTGGATCGTGAATCCGTTTGATGACATTCCTGGGGAGGGCCTGCCACCGCTGCGATATTGGTCGCTTGCCCGCGTGCTGGCCGGGCGAGGTCACGATGTGACGTGGTGGAGTTCTACCTGGAGCCACCGCCGCAAGGCCGTGCGCACCGTGCCGATGCAGATGCGGGAAGACGAGGGGTTTTCGGTTCGACTGGTGGCCGTGCGGCCGTATGCAAAAAATGTCTCGCTGGCCCGATTTGCCAGCCACCGCGACTTTGGCCGCACGTTCGAGCGGCTGGCCAACGAGTCGGTTGCCTCCGGCCAACTGGCTCGGCCCGATGTGATTCTGGCCAGCCTGCCGCCGCTGGATAGCCCCGAGGCCGCTGCCCGCCTTGCCAAGCGGCTCGACGCTTTGCTGGTTGTTGACCTCATGGACGTCTGGCCCGAGACATTCCAGCGGCTCTTGCCAGGCCCACGCTGGTTCCGCCAGATGATCTCGCCACTCCTCCTTGGCGGCATGTACCGTCGACGTGCCGCTGTGATCGAAGCGGCCGATGCGATCTCCACTGCAACGCAAACCTATGCTGACACCATGCTGCGGAATGCCGCTGGTCAGAAGATGACTCACCAGAAGCCGATGCACCTGTGCTATCTGGGTGCCTACCTCCAAGAATTTTCGCCGCCGGTGCGAGTATCGCCCGTAGCGGCCGATGCGACTGCCACGCCCACCGATGCCACCACTCAGCCGGTGGAGAAGCCTGCCGCAATAACACCGCTGCCAGAAAAATCGCTGCCAGACAAGCCACTGGCGTGCGTGTATTCCGGCACACTTGAAGCCGGGCAGGATGTCCTCACTGCGATTGCTGCGGCCAAAATGCTCTCCGCTGCTGGCACTCCCGCCGAGATTCACATTGCTGGCACTGGAAAGTTTGAAGCATCGATCCGCGCCGCTGCAGCAGGCATCAGCGGTTCGTGCCGCGTCATCATACACGGTCTGCTCGACCGCACAGCGTATGTGCGGTTGCTCTCGGCTTGCGACGTTGGGCTTGTACTCGTCAAACCAGAGTCGCTTGTGACGGTGCCCTATAAAGCATGCGACTACGCTGCAGCAGGCTTGGCCATCATCAACTCGCTGCCGGGCGAATTAGAATCACTCGTCACAAGTTCCGTCGCCGGACTCAAGTACACCGCAGGCGATGCCGCTTCTCTGGCACGAGCCATCGCATCACTAGCCTCCAACCGCCCTCTTCTTCTGAACTACAGGCAAGGGGCCCGCCGGCTGGCCGAAGCCGAATTCGACCGCGAAAAAACATACTCTCAGTTTGCCCAGTGGATCGAAGCCACTGCTTCGTAGCCCAAGGCTCGAGCCATGAACTTTCTTGTCACTGGAGCACGTGGTTTTGTAGGCCGTGGATTGCTCGACGTGCTTGCCGCCTCGGGCCACTGCGGCGTGGGCACCAGCCGCGCAACGTGGGCGGCACCGCAGCCACCGCCCCCCGTGGGCTGGCACGGCGCAACGCGTGCGGATGTGCTCATGGGGCTCTACGATGCCGCCGACACCGACGCGATCGTGCATCTCGAGGTCAAGCAACACACTCCACGGCCCACGCCAGACGATATCGATGAATTCGATCGCGTCAATGTCGGCGGCACGCGGGAGTGGCTGGACTGGGCAGCCCGGCACGGCGTGCAGCGATTTGTGTTTGTCAGCTCGATCAAAGCTGTGGCTCCCGGCACCGGTAGCCAATTCGAACACGCTCCGCTGAATCCAGACACACCCTACGGCCGCTCGAAGGCCCTGGCTGAAAAATCGGTGCGAGCGTGGGCCAACGAGGATTCCCGCCGCATGGCCGTGATCCTCCGGCCGGCCCCCGTCTATGGCCCCGGCAACGAAGCCAACCTCGCGGCGTTTGTGCGGCAGATCCTGGCCGGCAAGCCATGCCTTGTGGGTCAAGGGCTCACACAAAAATCGATTGTCTCGCGAGGCAACCTCGCCTCAGCGATCGCGTTGACGGCCACCCACGCGGCGGCTGGCTGCGAAGTATTCAACGTGTCGGACCGCGAGACATTGTCGCTGGGCCAACTGGCAGCGTTGATTGCCGAACTGGGCCATGCTCCAAACCCCAAACGCATTCCCGAACGACTCGCCCGACTGATCGCTCCCCTAGGTGATCTGATCAGCCTGATCGCTCGCCGCGACTTCCCCCTCACAACAGCCCGCCTCAAAACAATCGATGAAACGAGCGTCTTCCCGTGCGACAAGCTCGTGGCTGCCGGTTTTCATCACCCCCAAACCACACGCGAAGGTCTGGAAGAAATGCTGGCGTGGCTGCACGGACAGGAAGCCTTTCCAAACTCTTTAAACTGATTGTGTGCTACTCCCAAGTGGCCATCAAGACAACGACTCACAACACTTCCCGAAGAACGCTGATGGCCAACACCCATGCACCGCTTGCCACTCGGGAGCCTCCCGCAACGCTTCTTGCATCACTCGCGCACCTCGGGCCAGGAATCATTCTCGCCAGTTCGATTGTGGGCAGCGGAGAACTCATCGCCACAACGACTGTCGGCGCAGAGGCGGGGTTTCTGCTCCTCTGGCTAATCATCGTCGGCTGCGCGATCAAGGTGGCGGCGCAGATTGAAATCGGTCGCACAACGCTCACTTGGGGCCGCACGCCACTGGATGCATTCGACGGCGTGCCAGGCCCACGCTTTGCAGGCCTAGGCTGGATCTATTGGAGTTGGGCGGTGATGACGCTGCTGATCGTTGTGCAGCAGGGTGGCATTCTGGCAGGCGTTGCTCAAACACTCGCCGCAGGCATGCCTATCACGCCCGCCGGCCGGGAGTGGAATCAAGTACACAACGAGGCTGCTGGCACGCTGATTGCCGAAGCCACTGCCCGCCGCACTGCACACAACGCAATCGCTTCTCCACAGTTCGCAGCCGACACACCGTCGCCGAGCATCCGACTGGCCACGCTGAACGCCACAATCGCCTCGCTCAAGGTGCCTCCAGATGAAACGATCTGGGCCGTTGCCGTGGGAGTAGTCACATCGCTCCTTCTGGGGATGGGCCACTACCGATTGATCGAACGCGTGTCGATCGTGCTGGTCGGCACGTTCACGCTCGTCACGCTCCTAGCCCTCCTCATGCTGCAGTTGGATCCCGCGTGGGCAATCTCCTCGTCAGAGCTTGCAAGCGGCCTTGTGCCCTCGATCCCGCCAGCCATCGGCGGGCGATCGCCGATGATGACGGCGCTGGCGGCTTTTGGCATTATCGGCGTGGGGGCCAGCGAGTTAATGATTTATCCCTATTGGTGTCTAGAAAAAGGGTACGGCGAAGCAGTCGGCCCTCGCGATCCATCGCCAGCATGGGCCCACCGCGCCCGCGGGTGGATGCGGGTGATGCAACTCGATGCGTGGACCAGCATGCTCGTCTACACCGCAGTGACCATCGCCTTCTATCTTCTAGGAGCAGCCACGCTTGGGCGACTGGGACTGCGGCCGGCCGGCGGCGAGATGGTGCGCACGCTCGGTGCAATGTATGCCCCTGTGTTTGGCCAGTGGGCGGCCGGTTTATTTTTGGTTGGAGCATTTGCTGTGCTTTACTCCACGCTGTTTGTGGCCGCAGCCGGCAATGCCCGCATGGTGACAGATGGACTCATTCTGGCAGGCCGAGTGGCGGGCGATGATGCCAGCCGCAGACGATGGACGCGCCGGATCTCTGTGGCCTGGCCGCTGGTAGCGATGGTGCTGGCCATTGCGATTCGAGAGCCTGTGGGCATGGTGCTGGCCAGCGGTGTGGCGCAAGCCATCATGCTCTCGGCCATCGGCGTGGCTGTGTTGTTCTTTCGCTACTGCCAACTCGACGCTCGCCTCATACCATCGCGAGCGTGGGATATTCTGCTCTGGATCTCTTCGGCAGGGCTGATCGTAGTGGGCCTGTGGACGCTGTGGGAAAAGCTCTCCTCATGCCTCCCCTTCTCTCTTTCGTAAGATGAAGTCAATGGCGTAGAATCATTCTTTACGTCGGCATGCTCCATGCGTGCTCACTTTTGCAACGCTCTTTGAGGAGACTCACATGCCGCGTTCCAGCCGTATCCCCCGCCGAAATATTCTGAGCGGTGGACTGCTCGCAGGCACCTCAGCGATTTTTGGTTCGCTGCCCGCCGTGCAGGCTGCCCAGCGGCCGTCGGCCGTTCCTACTCGCTGCCTGCGGATCGCGCATCTCACCGACATCCATTTGCAACCGGAACTCGCGGCTGCCAAGGGACTCATCACCTGCTTTGAGCACGTGCAATCGCTGCCTCAACGGCTCGGCTGCGAAGGCCCCAACATCATCCTCACCGGCGGCGACACGATCATGGACGCCATGGCCGCCGACGTGGCTCGCACAAAACTGCAGTGGGAACTCTGGCGAAAAATAAAGGCCGATCACTGCGGCATCGAAATACAAAGCGTGGTCGGCAACCACGATGTCTGGGGCTGGACCAAAACAGCAGCCGGGGCCACCGGCGACGAACCGTTCTACGGCAAGCGATGGGTGTGCGACGAGTTTGGCCGCGACATGCCCTACAAGAGCTTCGATCGAGCCGGTTGGCATATTGTGATTCTGGACAGCATCTTTCCGTTTGAAGAAACCTATATCGGCAAGCTCGACGATGCGCAGTGGGACTGGCTGGAACGCGATGTAGCTGCGGTGCCCCCGGCCACACCCACGATTCTTTTTTCTCACATCCCGATTCTCTCCTCCACGCCATTCACCACGGTAAAACCGACTGCTTCGCATGCCACTGACAAACCTGTGTATGGCGTGGAGGGAAGCTACGTGCACGTCGACATCGCCCGCTTTCATGCACTTTTTTCCAAGCACCCCAATGTCAAAGCCTGCGTCAGCGGCCACATGCACTTGGTCGAGCAGATTGACTTTGCAGGCGTGCGGTATCTCTGCAACGGCGCGGTTTCGGCAGGCTGGTGGAAGGGAAAACATAAAGGCACTGACTTCGGCTACGCATTAGTCGATCTTTTCGACGATGGCAGCGTGGAGCGTCGCTATATCTCTTACGGCTGGACGGCTGCCACGTGAATGCAAATCTTCGCCCCGAGACCGAGCCGGCACAGCACCCACGTTGCCGGGATGTCAGGCCGACGATTCGCATCCGGTTTGTCGATTTCTGGGACAGCTTTGACCCATGCGACAACGTTTTTACACGCCTTCTAGAAACGCGATTTGCTCTCGAGCACTGCGACAAGCCGGACTTCGTCGTCTATTCGGTGATGGGTGGCCGCCACAAGAAGCATCTACGGCACGACTGCGTACGGATTTTTTATACCGGCGAAAACATTGCGCCAGACTGGAATACCTGCGATTGGGCGTTTACGTTCGAAGACACTTCGCATCCCCGGCACTACCGCCTGCCCCTCTGGGGACTCTACGCCGATCCACAGGAACTCGTGAAGCCAGCGGCCTACGACCCCGCCGCCGTGCTGGCGCGAAAAACAAAGTTCTGTGCGTTTCTGGTCTCCAATCCGTTCTGTCGCACGCGAAACGATTTTTTTCGAAAGCTTTCTCGCTACAAGCCAGTTGATTCCGGTGGAAAAGTGCTCAATACGCTCGGCCACGGCGTGAGCGATAAGGAGAGCTTTCTGGCCGAATACAAGTTTACAATTGCCTTCGAGAACGAATCGCATCCCGGCTACACAACAGAAAAGATCGTCGGGCCGATGCGAGCCGATTCGATTCCGATCTACTGGGGCGATCCCTTGGTTGGCCGCGACTTCGACACAAGGAGTTTTCTCTCGGCCCACGATTCGCCATCGCTCAATGAACTCCTGCAGCGAGTCATCGAAGTCGACAGCAATCCCGAACTCCACCAATCGATTCTGGCCGCCCCGTGGTATCGCAACAATCGGGTGCCGCTTGGCGTTGACCCCGCCGCCATCTTGGATCAGTTCACGACTATTTTTCACTCGGCCGTGCTGCCTGTGGCCCGCACCAAGAGCCTCGGCCGACTCGTGGGGCTGGATCGCCTTCCCAAAACACTGGCTAGCATTCGCCGACGCTGTGTAATCAAATACCGCAAGCTGACGCGAAACGCGTAGCTGCCTCCGCTTTCAAACGCTTCACTCCCTCGCCCTGCTCCCTCACCCCACAGGAATATCACATGTCGTCTGTTGATGGATACGTTACTGACGTCGCCTACACTCCAGGCTTCTATCCCAACTTGGCTCCTGTCGCGATGCGGTATGTGGCGTCACTCAACCGCGTAGTGCCACCGAATGTGACTGACGGCTTCCGCTACCTCGAACTGGGCTGTGGTTTGGGGCGTTCGCTCACGACGCTGGCCGCGGCCAATCCCAATGGGCAGTTTGTGGGCGTCGACGCCAACCCCGATCACGCCGCAGCAATTCAACGAGATATCGCCGCAGGCAAGCTCAACAACGCCCGTGTGATCAAGTCTGACTTCGGGCACGTGCCAAAAGACCTCGGCACATTTCAATTTATTGCGCTGCATGGCGTGCTGAGTTGGGTGGCGCCGAATGTGCGCGAAGAGATTTTGTCGATCGCAAAAGAACATCTGGCCCCGGGTGGGTTACTGCTTGCAAGCTATAATGCTATGCCCGGCTGGGCCCATCTACAGCCGATCCGCGGCATCCTTCGGCAGTATGCACTTCTGCGCCAGGGGGATAGCGTGCAGCGACTGCGAGACGCGCTTGCGTATCTGGTATTTATTCGCGACAAACATGCCAAGTACTTCGAAGACAACCCCCGTGCAGCGGCCTACGTAGACACTCTGCTCAAGCAGGATGTGAACTACCTCGTCCACGAGTTTCTCAATGAGCATTGGACGAGCTTCTACTTTGCCGAAGTATCGGGGATGTTTGGCGGAGCCGGGCTCTCTTTTGTGGGCAGCTTGCCTGTGTTCACCAACTTCTGGGATCTCTGCGTGCGGCCGGAGTTTCAGGAACTCTTTCGCACGACGACTAATCGGCTCGTGACGGAGGCCCACAAGGATTTCTGCGCCAACACAGCGTTTCGCTGGGATCTCTACGCCAAGGCCCCCCGCATGATGCCCGAGGTGGCCGATCGGTTGCGCGATGCAGACGATCTGTTCTTTCGCGTGACGCGGTCCGGGATCACGCTGCCGTATCAGGCCAACCTGGGCGTTGTGACGTCCACAGTGCAGGGGCCTCTGTATCAATCACTCTTGAGCTTGCTGGCACACAAGAGCCTGCGGCTGTCCGAGATCCTAGCGGCGGTCGAGGTCCAGGGAACGCCGCCGGCCGATCTGATACGGGCCGTTGACGCCGGCGTAGCGATGGGCCTCTTTGATGTGACCAGCGGATCGGTAAGCGAGGCTGCGGGCGACGTGGCCGACGCGGTCAAGCTTTCCAGTGCCTTTAACCACGCGATGCTCGGCAGCGATTCGCTCAGCGGTCGACCTGTGGCCTTGGCTAGCCAGGCCACAGGCACGGGCCACACGCTCGGCGATTTCGACGCTGCGATTCTGCACGAACTCGTTGAACGTGGCCGGGATGGCCTTTCCGAACGGGTTGCAACCCGACTGGCCAAGAGCGGCCGAGCCCTCCAGCAAAACGGCCAAGCCGTGAACGCCCCGGAAGAACGGGAAAAACTCGTGGCCCAGGCGTGTACCGCTTTTCTGGAAATCAGCCTGCCTCAACTGGCTCGCCTTGGGATCATTACAAAAGCGTAGGCAGACACGAACACGACGCGTACGAGGGCTTCGTACTCACCCGTGGTCATTAGCGGATCGGAACCAGCGGTGGGTTGGCAACGTTCGGCGGAAGCGGCGTGAGCGGGGCCACTGGCTGTACGGGCACCGGTTGAACGGGCACTGGCACCGAAGGAATCAACGCCGGCTGGGCAGGCGGCACGGCGGTTGGTGCTGCCACAATGCTCGGCCGGGATCGGGCATTGAGATCATCCACGAGTTGCTGCACCTCGGGCCGCATGCCCAACCCCCGTCCTTGAAACACATCCGTCGGTGTCACACCAAAACGTCCGTAGAGCATCGAATCGGCATTGTTGTCGACCGAGAGATCGCTGCCGCCGAGCGACACTCCTAAGAACAGTCCGCGACTTCTAGCATAGGAATAAATCTCGGCGCCCAGCCGAGCGTCTGTGCCCGCGTTTGTTTGCATGCCCACAGGACCAGCGGCAATCGATGCATCCGCGCCGAGCGTGACCTTTCTGCCGGTCAGTATTCCCTCCAAGCTGCGGGGCGTGGCAAACACCAAAACGATATCGGCCGCCTGCACGCCCGCTTGAAAGCCTACGCTGCCGCCCCCCATCGTCACCATCACTGGCGCACTCCACATACGGTCGGGCTTCCGCACGTGCAGCACTCCCTTGCCGTAGTTTATGCCAAAAATAAAGCCGCCCTTGATCATATTTGGAAAGATCGCGATGCCCTCGGCAGCTGCCAGCATTGCCGGCGGCATCGACTCAAGCGGGATCGCAAAAAACTGATCCAGCGCGTTGCGTGCGCCCACAACAGTTTGCACTTCCTGTTCGCCGTACGACATTTGTAGCTGCGCCGAAGCGGGCACCGCACTGCAAAGCCACAGGGCACAGCACAATCCAGCTCTACGCCGGCAGAAGCGAATCGATTGCATAGCGAATCCTTTCTTCACAAAAGAGGGTTCGCTTCAGCCTATCCGGCAGGTAGCCTGCCGGTCGATTCCAATTTTGCCAGCCTACCGGGTATTACGCACCTAACCGGCCATGGGCCTCGAGCAGCAATGCTTCTGTTTCGTCCCAGCCGATGCAGCCATCGGTAATCGAGACGCCGTATTGCAACTCCGCACGGTTGCTGTTCACAGGCTGGCTGCCTGGATGGATGTTGCCTTCCAGCATCAATCCAACGATTGAACGATCCCCTGCTACTCGCTGTTCGACTACATCGCGCCACACTACTGACTGACGGCGATGATCCTTGCCGGAGTTGGCGTGACTACAATCCACGATCATGCGGGGCGGCAGTCCCGCCACCTCCAACCGCTGACGCGCTTCCTGGAGAATCTCGGCGGAATAATTGGACCCGCTACGGCCGCCTCGCAGCATAAGCACGCCCCAAGGATTGCCCGTCGTCGACACTACGCACGTGCCTCCCTCATTATCGATGCCCAGAAAACTATGCGGCGCGCGGGCCGACTGCATCGCGTCCACTGCCGCTTGCAGCGATCCATCGGTCGAGTTTTTAAAGCCGACAGGCATCGACAGGCCGCTGGCCATCTGACGGTGTGTTGGCGATTCTGTTGTCCGAGCACCGATCGCGCCCAGCACGATCGTGTCGGCTATATATTGCGGCGTGATCGGCTCTAAAAACTCCGTGGCCGTTGGCAGCCCCATTCGGGCGATTTCGATCAAAAGCTCTCTGGCTAGCCGCAAGCCTGTGGCCACGTCAAAAGAATCGTCGAGGTGCGGGTCGTTGATGAGCCCTTTCCAGCCAACCGTGGTGCGTGGTTTTTCGAAATAGACACGCATCACAACCAGCAACCGGTCGGACACTCGCTGCGACAGTTGCAGCAACCGGCCTGCGTAGTCGCGAGCTGCATCGGGATCGTGGATTGAACAGGGGCCCACAACCGCCAGCAGACGGGGATCATCCCCTGCAAGCACACGCTCTACGGCCAGCCTGCCGGCCACAATCGTGCGAGTTGCAGCCTCGCCCAGCGACAAAATCGTGGCCAGCCGCGCGGGAGACACGAGCGACTCGAGACTCTTGATTCGTAGATTAGATGTCGACTGCGGCGACGCGTCTGGCGGAGCCGTGGAGGCGGGGTTCATGCAACAACTTTACACTACGTTTTCCAAACGTGCATCTTTTTTTTAAACACGGACTGCGGCCGAACCGAAGGGATTTGACGGTCTTGCCAAAGGCTGGTTCAATCCATTTCGAGAGACGGCCACGGCGGGGCTGTCAACCGAGAGCAGCAACTCGAAAACCGCCGCTTAGGAAACGCTATCAGGGAAGGAACTCACACGCGTGACTAAACATATCTTCGTAACGGGTGGCGTTGTTAGTTCTTTGGGCAAAGGCCTAACAAGCGCCTCCATCGGCATGCTGCTCGAGGCTCGCGGCCTGCGGGTGAAAATGCAAAAACTTGACCCATACATCAATGTCGACCCCGGTACGATGAGCCCCTACCAACACGGGGAGGTTTACGTACTCGATGATGGCAGCGAAACCGACCTCGACCTAGGCCACTATGAGCGATTCACCTCCACGCCACTCACGCGGGAGAGCAACTACACAACCGGCCAAATCTATCTCTCGGTTATCAACAAGGAACGCCGCGGCGAATTCCTTGGCAAGACCGTACAGGTGATTCCGCACATCACCAATGAAATCAAAGAGATGGTGCGGATTCTCGCCGATGCCGACACCGATGTTGTGATTACTGAGATCGGCGGCACCGTTGGCGACATAGAGAGCCTCCCTTTCCTAGAGGCGATCCGACAGATTCCGCTCGACGTGGGCCGCGAGAATGTCATGTTCATCCACCTCACGCTTGTGCCATACCTGAAGGCGGCGGGTGAACTCAAAACCAAGCCCACGCAGCACTCCGTGGGAATCCTTCGCCAGATCGGCATTCAGCCCGATGTGCTCGTGTGCCGCACGGAGCGGTCACTGGATATTTCCGACCGTGAAAAAATTGCGCTCTTTTGCAACGTGCCACTCGACTCGGTGATCGAGGAACGCGACAAAGACTTTTCAATCTACGAGGTGCCGCTCTCACTCCAGTCAAACAAAATCGATGAACTGGTGCTGAAGCGGTTTGGCATCCAAGCCCCTGCAGCCGACCTCGAAGAATGGCACGAACTGCTTCACAGGCTGCGAAATCCAGAACACGAAGTTTCGATCGCTGTGGTGGGCAAATATGCCGAACACCGCGACGCCTACAAGAGCATCTACGAAGCGCTCGATCATGGCGGCATCGCTCAGCGAGCGCAGGTGCGGGTGCAACCGATCAAGAGCGAAGACATTGAACGGGAAGGGGCCGAGCGACTGCTGGCCGGCTTTGACGGCCTGATCGTGCCCGGCGGCTTTGGAGAACGCGGTATTGAGGGCAAGGTCGAAGCGATCAAGTTTGCCCGCGAGCGGCGGTTGCCTTTTTTGGGAATTTGCCTCGGCATGCAGTGTGCCGTGATCGATGTGGCCCGCAATGTTGCGAATCTGGCGGGAGCCCACTCAACGGAATTCGACAAGAACACGCCGCATCCTGTCATCTGCCTGATGGACGAACAGCATGGGGTGGTGGAGAAGGGGGGCACGATGCGTCTGGGAGCGCAGCGGGCAACGCTCACAGAAGGCACTCTGGCGTCTGCAGCCTATGGCCAATCCGATATTTCCGAACGCCACCGTCACCGCTACGAGTTCAATGCGAGGTATCGTTCTGCACTGGAAGAGGCCGGGCTTGTGATCGCCGGCACGAGCCCGGATGGATCCCTGGTAGAAATTGTGGAGTTAGCCGATCACCCGTGGTTTGTGGCGGTTCAGTTTCACCCAGAATTCAAGAGTAAGCCCACCGCTGCCCATCCGCTCTTTTCTGGATTGGTGGCCGCTGCCGTAGAACGCCACGCCGGTAGCGCGTGGGTGACGGAATCGTAGTTAAACTGGCTCGCGACCGCGTTTGAATCGATGCACGTACACTCACAGGAACCATTCCCATGTCTCCCACCGAAAGCGATGCCGATCACCTCGCACACAACGGCGACTCCATGCAGGCGCCACCGGCCACATTCGACTTTCTCCTGCACACGCTCTTCACACAGGCGCTCATGGCGTTGGGGCGGATTCCAAATCCGATCACAAAACAGTCGACCCGCAATGTTGCCGCTGCACAACACTTTATCGACATGCTGGCACTCCTTGAGCAAAAGACAACTGGCAATCTGACCGTTGACGAAAAACGCCTGCTCGAGGAAATCCAGCATCAAGTACGATTGTTCTTCCTGAGCGAGCCTGAATCTGGTCACGCCTCCTCTCCGAGTACGCCCGAATGACTCAACTCTTTTCACGCCAACGAATGACGTGTGCTATGCCTCGAGTCGCTTGCCTCGCCTCCGTCTGGCTGCTTGGGCCGCTCCTGTGCCTTGCAGCACTTGTCGGCGCCGCGACCGGCGAAGTTGTTCTGGAACGCAAAGACGACCGCGTGAGCGTGTCGATTGATGGTGATCCCTTTACCAACTACATTTTTGCCGGTCACGCCACGCCGATCCTGTTTCCAATTCACGGCCCTGGCGGCCAGACACTCACTCGCCAGTGGCCTCTGGTAGAAGGAGTGGCGGGCGATCCCCATGATCACCCCCACCAGGAATCGGTCTGGTTTGCGCACGGCAGCATCAACGGCATCGATTTTTGGGCGCATATTCCGTTGCAGAAAGGTGGGCCGCATCCTCGCATCGAACAAACTGGTATCCGTGTCTGCTCCAGCGGCACTCTTGGCGTGCTGGAGACGACCAACCGCTGGTTGGCTGCCGACGGCACGACCGTGTGCACCGACTCGCGACGGATTGAGTTTGCCAGCGATGGCCTGCCCACTCACAACGGCGCTGCCCGCACGATCGACTACGCCGTCACGATTCGCGCCGACCACGGCCCGCTGGTATTTGGCGACACCAAGGAAGGCGTGATGGCTCTGCGGGTGCGCCCCGAACTCCAAACGCGAAACCTTCACGAATCGCAAGGCGCGGCCGGTCAGATCCTGAATTCCGAGGCACAAAAAGACGATGCCGCATGGGGCAAGGCCGCTCGCTGGGTTGATTATTTTGCACCCATTGAGGGAAGCATTATGGGCATCGCGATGTGCGACCATCCCGACAACCTGCGGCACCCACAACACTTTCATGCTCGCGACTACGGCCTTCTCGCCGCCAACCCCTTCGGCCTGCACGACTTCACCGGTGCCCTCAAGGGCACCGGTGACTTTACGCTTCCCGCCGGAGACTCACTATCGCTGCGGTATCTGATGGTGTTTCATAAGGGCGACACCGCTGCTGCTGGCATTGAAAACCGCTGGCAAAAATGGGCTCAGAAAAAACCATAGCCTGACGGCGACCGTCCCCATCCTCACCACTCCACCCGTTTCGTTTGCCCATGACTGCACAACTCCTCGACGGCAAGTCACTCGCTCGCACAATCGAGAAGACGCTTCGCGATGAAGTCGAAACCTTCGCCAAGGTACGAGGCCGAAGGCCGAGGCTCGTCGTCGTGCTCGTTGGCGACGTGGCGGCTAGCGGTTCCTACGTTAAAAGCAAAGAGAGCGCGGCTGCACGCGTGGGCATCGATTCAGAAGTGATCCGAGTGCCGGTCACTACCGACACGCTCCGGCTTGTGTCCCTCGTGCAGGGGATCGCCCAGGATACCCACGGCCCTGCTGACGGCATTCTCGTACAACTGCCGCTTCCGGCTCATATCGACACTCTCGCCGTACTCGATGCGGTGCCGGCAGACCGCGACGTCGATGGCTTTCACCCAGAAAATGCCGGCCTTCTTTCGCAGGGACGGCCGCGTTTTATTCCCTGCACTGCGGCGGGCGTCCAACGGATGCTCATCGATGCAGGCATTGAAACGGCTGGCAAGCATGTGGTGATCATCGGTCGCAGCGATATTGTTGGCAAGCCGCTGGCATTGCTGCTCTCTGCAAGGGGCATCGGCGGTGACGCCACTGTCACGCTCTGCCACAGTCGCTCAGCGGACCTGCCCCACCTTACGCGACAGGCCGACATTCTGATTGCCGCGGTCGGCCACCCAAACCTCATCACCGCCAGCATGATAAAGCCCGGCGCGGTGGTCGTAGACGTAGGCATCAATCGAGTGGAAACTGATGGCACCAGCCGGTTGGTAGGCGACGTTGATTTTACAACCGTCCGCGAGGTGGCCAGTTGGATATCGCCCGTGCCAGGCGGGGTGGGCCCGCTCACTGTCGCGATGCTTTTGGCCAACACCGTGCTGGCAGCCGAACTGCGACTCGGCCAGACCTGATTGGCCGATTTTGACCTGATTCAACGCCCACAAATCCGGGCTTGAACGCTTTGGAAGGCCACCGTATTGTCTGCCCCTCGAAAGACATGTGTAGGCCTTCCATCTCGATGACCCGGAAAGAAATCGTTCATGCATTATTTTCTACGTGCATTGCGTGAGGCGGCTAAAAGTTGGCCGCTGCTCGTGGCTGCCTTTTTTTGCTCGACCGGCGTGGCAGCCCTGTGGGGCGCGAATATCGCGGCCCTTTTCCCGATCATTGAAGTCACGCTCAATGGCGATTCACTGCAAACGTGGAACGACCGCCGCATCACGGACGCCGGAGAACGGATCGAGGCGGCAGGCAAGGAGCTCAAAAGTCTGGAGAACGCCTTAGCCTCTGGCACGTTGGCCGCTGATGCCACCGTGGATGCACGCAACCGCGCTGACACCATCCAACTCGCCACCCGCGGCGATGAAGCGATGCTCTACTCTTCCCAGAAGCTAGACCCGTGGCTGAAGAACTTTCTACCCAACGACCCATTTACCACCGTGCTCTGGGTGGTCGTTTTTGTTGTTGCGAGCACGTTTATCAAGCACGGTTTTCTCATGGCCAACACGATGCTTGTGAGTTGGGTGGCGATGAACATCAGTCGCAATATCCGGCTCAAGGTGTTTGACAAAGCACTCGAACTCGACCGTGCCCAATTCATGTCGCGGGGCTCGGCCGGATTCATGGCGCAAGTCACATGCACTTCCGACATGCTAAGCAGCGGCATCGCGAGCGTTTTCGGCGGCGCGGTGACGGAGCCCATGAAAATTTTTGCGTGCCTCGCCGGTGCCTTTTGTATTTCGTGGCAACTGACGCTGGCCTGCCTGACAATGGCGCCCGTTGTTGGTTTTTTGATGGTCTGGCTCAATCGGCGCATTCGTAACATCTCGAAGAATATCCTCACGCGTTCGATGGGATTCCATCATGTGCTGCTCGAAACACTCAACAATGTGCTCACGGTTCAGGCCTACACGATGGAGGAATTCGAACGGCAGCGATTTCGCAACTGCACTCGCGACATGATGAAAACAGGCATGTGGCATTCATTCTATTTCGCACTGGCGAACCCCATCACAGAAGTTCTGGGGATCGGAATGGTGGCCACATCGATTGCGGTGGGTGCATGGCTGGTTATCAATCAGCAGACAGAAATCTTTGGCATCACGATGACCGAACGGCCGATGACCGTGCCTGGTATTATGGTGTTCTTCGGGATGCTCATCGGTGCCAGCGATCCTGTTCGAAAACTGTCGGGCGTGTTTACTGGCGTAAATGTTGGCGTTGTGGGCGCCGGGGCGCTCTATCCGCTCCTCGACACGCCTTCCAAGCTCCGCGAAGTGGCGAATCCCAAAAGACTTCCCTCACCGCACCGCGAAATTCGTCTGGAAAATGTTTCGTTTAGCTACGACGGAATCGACACGGTGCTGAGGGATATCGATCTATCGATCACATTTGGCGAGCGAGTAGCGATCGTTGGCCCAAACGGCGGCGGCAAGAGCACGCTTGTGAACCTCATCTGCCGATTCTACGATCCGACCAAAGGCCGCGTGCTCCTCGATGGGGTGCCACTGACGGATCTGGCCGTCCACGATCTACGCCGCCGGATTGCAATGGTCACGCAACAGACAGAACTCTTTAACGAATCAATTCTCTACAACATCCGATATGGCCGCTGGGAGGCCACGACCGAAGAAATCGAGGAGGCCGCCCGAAAGGCCCATGCCCACGAATTTATCTCGGAATTTCCAGACGGTTACCAGACCATGGTCGGCCCCAACGGCTTTCGCCTGTCGGGTGGCCAGCGGCAGCGAATCTCGCTGGCTCGGGCCTTTCTGCGAGATGCCGAGATTCTGGTCTTGGATGAGGCCACAAGCCAGATCGACGTGGAGAGCGAACGATTGATCCACGAGGCACTTGCCCGCTACGTCAAGAACCGTACTGTTATCATGATCACGCACCGTGCCAGCACGTTGGCTTTGGCTGATTCAATCGTGCAGGTAGAACACGGCGCAGTGACTAAGCGGCCCGCCAATCAGTCGCAGGCCGCCTGAGTCTTCTGGATTGTTTGTCTTGGGGCCATTGGGTGTGAGCGATTGTATGTCAGAAAGTATTGCCTGCATTTGTGGGTATCACGGTCCGAGCGTGCTGAGTACAAGAGGCGCCACCTGTCCGATCTGCGGTGCTCAGCCATCCGGCTCCATCGATAGTTCTCTGGAATCAGCCGCCTCGCAACGTCCGAAGACCTACCACATTCCATGCCCCAAAGGCCATCTGCTCACGGCGATCGAAACCATGCTGGAGGAGCAGGTTGTCTGCCCAACGTGCAATGCGTTTTTCGTCCTGCGCATCACAGACAGTTTGGAATACCGCAAGCGGCAGCAGCGACTCAACGAGGAGCGCGAAGGGCGCGAGGCTCAGATATGGCTCAAGCGAGCGATCTGGGCGGCTGTACTTGTCGTAGCCTCCCTCATCGGCATGATCGCTTTCAGCCTCATCTATAAATCAAACCGGGCTGCCAATCCGGCCGCTTCTGTGCCGGCCAGCCGTTTGTCCCACTGGACATGATTCCGCGGTTCATAGCGAACAATCTCAAAGCTGTCCCGCACCACTGACCGCACCTCGCGGAGATCCACGACGCCATCCTTCGCCAGCAACTGCACCAGCAGGTTGCCGATGGCCGTAGCCTCAACGGGGCCCGCCAAGACAGGACGGTTGGTCGCATCGGCGATCATCTGGCACAGAATGGGATTTTGAACGCCACCACCCACCAGATGGATCCGGCTGACTCGACGCCCCAGCAATACGTCCAGTTCCTCGAGCGTCCGGCGAACGGCCGCTGCCACGCTTTCCAGCGCCGTCCGCACGACGGCTGCTGTCGATTCTGGCACCGGTTCGCCTTTCGCTCGGGCCAGACTGCGGATTGCCTCGGGCATGTCGTCAGGTGCCATAAGGCTCGCATGACTGGGATCAATCAGCGTGATCAGCGGTGGCGCTTCGGCGGCCAATGCCGTGAGTTGATCCCACGTCCACTTCTTGCCTGCACGCATCCAACTGGCGCGGCACTGCTGCACGAGCCACAAACCGCAGACGTTTTTGAGGAGACGAGTCGTGCCACCCACCCCCCCTTCGTTTGTAAAATTAAGCGACAGGCATTGAGGCGTAACGAGTGGGCGATCCAACTCGGCACCCACAAGGGCCCATGTGCCAAGGCTCACATAGCACCAGTCTGGCCGGGCGCACGGCGGTTCTGGAGCGGGCACCGCCGCAATCGCACTGGCTGTATCGTGCGTGGCCGGCAGCACCACCTGCACTCCCACAAGCCCCGTCTCCGCGGCCACCTCTGGCCGCAGTGGCCCCACGCGCGTGCCAGGCTCCGCAATTTCGCCAAACACTCGGCGAGGTAATCCAAAGCGGGCAAGCATGTCGAAGGCCCACGTGTTCTTCTGCGGATCATAGCACTGCGAAGTGGAGGCGTTGGTGCGCTCGTTGGATCGCTGGCCCGATAGCAGCCAGTGAAAAATATCTGGGATCATCAGCAGGCGATCGCCAGCTGCCAGCACACTGGACTGCCTCTGTTGCATCGCAAGCAACTGATAAAGCGAGTTGATCTCCATAAACTGTAAACCGGTGGCAGCAAAAATCTCCTCGCGGGTCATGGTTTTTTCCGCCACTGCCACCATGCCGCGAGTGCGGGCGTCGCGATAGCAGACGGGGTTTGCCAAAAGCGCGTCGTCCGTGCCCAGCAATGAGAAATCGACACCCCACGCATCGACGCCAACGGTTGCTATGGCGTTGGGATGCTTGAGGGCAGCCGCCCGTAGACCAACAACCACTTCCTGCCAGAGCCGAACGACATCCCACACAAGCTGTCCGCCCATCCCTACAGGAGCGTTCTCAAAGCGGTGGATCTCCTCCAACTCTAAGAGCCTGCCGTCAAAGGCGCCTGCAACAACCCGTCCGCTCGAAGCACCTAAATCAACCGCCAATGCCACGCGTCGTGCCATCGAAAAAATGTCTCCAGATGAAAAGGCTCGTCAGCTGCCCAGAACCGGGGCAAGCCAGGAGAAATATCCGGGCTTCAACCAATGCGTCCGCTGGACTAAGATCACAGGGTCGATAATTGACCAGAAAAAGCCTATGGTAAGTTTTTTTGGCAACTTTCATAGGTTTAACTCCGACGACCTCTCTTACGGGCTCCAACGCCATGGAAATTGAATTGCGGGGTGCTTCGCACGAGGTGCTGGAGGAGTTGGCCGTGGCCAACCGTTTGCTGGAGGCATCTTCGCCGCAGGAGATCATCCACTGGGCGGCCGAACGATACGGCCAGAGGCTCACGATGGCTACCGCCTTTGGCCCAGAGGGATGCGTCATCCTCCACTGGCTTGCGAGCGTTGCGCCCACGACGCACGTTTTCAATCTTGAGACCGGCTACCAGTTTAAAGAAACGCTTGAACTCCGCGACCGCATTGCGCAGCGATACGGGCTTGAGGTGGTACTGGAACATCCAGAGACGACCGTCGAGGAATACGAGCAACTCCACGGAGGTCCGCTCTATCGCACCGATTCCAACCGCTGCTGCGGTGATCGAAAGATTGCGGTGATCCGCCGTGTGCTCGTGCGATTTGACGCGTGGATGAGCGGCATCCGTCGTGACCAAAGCACCGACCGCGCTACCGCACCGATTGTCGGCTGGGACCACAGGTTTGGAGTTGTGAAAATCTCGCCGCTGGCCACCTGGACAAAAGCCATGGTATGGGAACTCATTGTGCGAGAAAATATTCCCTACAACCCTCTCCACGATCAAGGATATGTGAGCATCGGTTGCTGGCCATGCACACGATCTGTCACGGTCGACGAAGACGAACGCGCTGGCCGCTGGAGCGGCACGGCGAAAACAGAATGCGGTTTGCATTCCAGCGACCACTAACACCCTCTCGTCTTGTGAGTCATTACGCATGCGACTTTCCGCAAAAACAGAATACGCCTCGATCGCCGTGCTGGAACTGGCTCGCAACTGGGGTTCTGAGGAGCCAGTACGCATCCGCTCGATCTGCGCAGCACACGGTGTACCCTCCCGCTTTCTGGTGCAGATCCTCCTGCAGTTGAAGGGGGCCGGTATCGTCACGAGCACTCGCGGTGCCTCGGGAGGCTATCAACTGGCAAGGGCCCCTGCTGAGATCACGCTCGACGATGTCTTCCGCGTCATGGAGGGCCCCGATGAACTCATCACGGCGATCACGGCAGACCTCGCAGGCGCGGGGCAATCCCGCAGCGTGGCCGTGCTGCTAGACGCATGGCGGCACGTTGCAGCGACAGAAACCGAGGCGCTCCAGGCCGTTACGTTTGCCGAACTGGTCGAACGCTCGCGGTCGACCGTTGAGTCAATGTATTACATCTGACTGCATCGCATGGCTGTCGCATTGGACGACGTGCTGTGCGTGGAATAAAAGACCTCGGCTGGATTGAACGTGGATGTGAGACCGTCGGTCGCTTGGTTTGCGCGCAGTGTGAGCATGATACCTACCCCAACTCCTGCGTCGCACACTGCCCTCGCGGGCCGCAGCGATAGCGGTCAAGGAACTCGTCGCTCTGTCCTTCTCCCGCTGGTGGCCCTTGCCGCCCCGATGCTGCTGGGCCAAGCAGGGCTTGTGCTGCTTCAACTGACTGACACGCTCATGCTTGGCCACGGCGAACACGGTGGCGCCGTGCCGTTGGCTGGAGCCGCACTGGTAGGCAATTTCGTCATGTTCGCGATCTATTTCGCTTACGGATCGATTGGTGCTGTAGCACCTAGAATCTCGCAGGCATTTGGTGCTGGGGATGATCGTGGCGTGGGCGTGGCGGCGAGGGCCGGCGTTGTGCTCGGCCTCTTGGTCGGCCTGCTCATTGCTGTCGCACTCACTGCCGTCACGCCGTTTCTCGGCACTCTCGGACAGCCGCCGGAGGTCGTCGCCGTCAGTGGTAGCTATTTGCTTTTGGTTGCATGGTCGATGCCGGCGGCTCTTCTGACGCTCGTGCTGGGACAGACCGCCGAATCCATCAACAGACCATGGCCGGTTGTCGCAGTGATGGTAGGGGCTGTCATTCTCAATGCGGGCCTCAACTGGCTCCTCATTTTTGGGAACTTCGGGTGTCCGGCCATGGGCTTACAGGGTGCCGGCTGGGCGACACTTGCAGCACGATGGCTACAGGCGGCCGTCTTGCTGGCCTGGCTCTGTCAATCGCGACACACGCAGCGTTATCGATTCTGGAGCGTTGATGGCGGGCTTTGGCCAATGGTGCAAGACCTATTTGGCCAAGGGTTGCCGGTGGCTGCGCAGGACGTACTCGAAGGGGGATCGTTTGCAGCTGGATCGCTCATGCTGGGATGGGTCGGCACGACAGCGATGGCGGCCAATCAGGTCACTCTCGGCATTGCGTCACTGGCATGGATGTTTCCGATTTCACTCTCCATGGCCACGAGCATTCGGGTGGCCCATGCCGTTGGTGCAGGTGATATGCCCACCGCACGTCGCACCGGTATCGCGGCAATCCTGTTGGGTGCAACACTCATGGCGGCCTGCGCAATAGTGTACACGACCAGCGGCCTGTGGTTGGCACGACTTTTCACCAACGACGATACCGTCGCACAGCTGGCTGGCACGCTTGTTACAATCGTTGGCATCTACCAGATCTCCGACGCGATTCAGTCGGTGAGCCTCGGCGCCCTGCGAGGACTAGTCGACAACCGCGTGCCAATGATCGCCAACGCGATCTGCTACTGGCTGCTGAGCATCCCGACGGTCTATCTCTTGGCCTTCACGGCCGGCTGGGGGGCAGCTGGCGTATGGCTCGGGTATCTGCCTTGGATGATTTTGACCGGCCTCTTTTTTCTATGGCGATTCCTGAAAATCACATCTACGCCATAGCCCTCGTCGTACCCATTTTTTGTGGCAACCACCGTTTATTTGAGGATGGATGTTGTGAGTTCGATCGTGGTGCGGCCTGCGTACATGCCAGTTTCTGGTTCGCGGTCTTCTGCAATCGCATCCACTAGATCGGCTGCTGCACGGCGGCCCCATCCGGCCCGTTCCGCCGCCCGGTCCACGTCGTTGACCGGGGTGAGGGACAGCCCTTCTGGCCCAATGGGCTGCCATGGAAAATCCTTGTCCATCCGCCACAGCGGAGCGTTTCGGAAATAGGCGTGCGGTCCGTGATCGGGGCGGATGTGAATCGCCCCCTTTGTTCCGACAACAGTGAGACCGCAATTTGGCTGCTTGAGACCAGCATTGCGGACGCTGGCAAAGAAGCCGATCGGCCCGTCGGACAGCCCAAACATTGCGTGAACGCTGTCGCCAGCAATCCGGCCAATGCCCTCCGGACCCTCGACGAAATCGGCCGGCACGACTGGACGACCGCCGAGCGTGACGCTTGACTCGCACCACTGCAGCGCACCCCCAAGATCCACAATCATGTCCAGAATGTGGCAACCCAGGACCCACAGATCTTCACTCCCGCCCCGTGCGTCTTCCTTGCCTCGGCCTCGCAGTTCCAGCACTTTTCCGATCCGACCGTCTTCAATGAGATCGCGAGCCGCAGCATAGGTAGGCGAATGCCTATTGACAAATGCCAACGCCAGCTTTGTATTTGATTTTGTACAGGCCGCAATCACAGCATCGGCCTCTTTGAGGGTGCGCACAAATGGCTTCTCCATAAAGATTCCTTTGACTCCCGCCTCGGCCGCCGCAATCGCCATCTCGGCGTGGCAGTCAATCTCTCGCATACAGATGGCAACGATATCGGGCTTCACTTCGGCCAGCATGGTGCGCCAGTCCCGAAATGCCGTTCCGGGCACCGATGCATCGAGCTTGTTGCGAACAACAGCCTTCGCCAGCCCTTCCGCCGAGTCGTCAGCGAGGGCCACAAGCTGGGTGCCTGCAACGCCGGCCCACAGCTCGTCGATGGCGTGGCCCCAGTCACCTCGCCCCGTTCGTCCAATCGCTGCCACGCGCAAAAGTTTCATCGTGATTCACCCTTTCTGCCAAATCGTAATCTTTGAGACGCCATCCAAAAACATCTGAACGGCCGAGGCGACGAGCACCATGCCCATCAGCCGCTCGATTGCCATCAGCCCCTTGTTGCCAAGAAAATCGCTGATCTTGCTGCCCGCAAGAAGGATCGCGGCCGATGCGAGCCATGCCACGGAGATCGCCAGCAGCCAGTCTAACTGCCGAACGGGATCTTGGCTCGTCATGAGCAGAACAGTGGCTAGTGCTGACGGGCCGGCCACGTAGGGAATCGCCAGCGGCACCACAAACGGCTCACCATCAATCTGTTCGCCGAGCGTGCCATGCGTGGCTGGAAATACCATCTTGATCGCGATTAAGAAAAGCACAATCCCTCCGGCAATCGTCAGGGCGGGCTCGGAAATCGCCAGCATCTCGAGAAATGGCCTGCCGAGAAAGAGAAACGCCACGAGCAGCGCGTAGGCTATGACCAACTCTCGCCCCACCACCAAAAGCCGCCGCGAGGTGTCGACCGACTTGAGCGCCGCCAGAAACAGCGGGATGTTCCCGATGGGGTCCATCACAAAGAACAACAAAATAGCGGCAGAGGCTGCGGTCATGGGTATGATTCTACTCCACGGGATCTCCAACCGGATAGCAACGAGATGCCGAGTGCGGCACGTATGGAGTGCTACACTTGTTCGAGCCATTGACGAAAACGATTGGAACAATGCCTCCCCACCATCCAGAGCACAGCCACGGGAAGTCGCACTCCCATTCGCACGGCTACTCGCTTCAGACGTTTGATCGGGCAATGGCTCTCGGCGTGAGTTTGAACGGGGCATTCGTGATCGCGGAGATCGCCGGAGGAATGCTGGCCGGTTCGCTGTCGCTGGTGGCCGATGCTGGCCACAATGCGGGCGATGTGATCGGCTTGCTGTTGGCCTGGGGGGCCAGTTGGCTGGCCAGACGCCCGCCGACGCCACGGTACACTTGGGGCTTGCGTCGCTCCACGATCTACGCAGCGATTGCCAACGCCACTCTTTTATTGACGGCCTGTGGAGTGATCCTCTGGGAAGCCTGTCATCGGCTATGGGCTCCCGAACCGGTTGCAGGCACCGTGGTAATCGTGGTGGCCGCAATCGGGGTCGCGATCAATACGCTCACGGCGATGCTCTTCATGCAAGGAAGTAAGCAGGATGCCAATCTCCGCGGAGCCTATCTGCATATGGCAGCCGATGCGGCCGTGTCAACTGGCGTCGTGCTGGCGGGAATTCTGATTGCTACGACAGGCTTGGTTTGGATCGATCCAGTTGTGAGCATCGCGATCACACTGGCGATTGTTGCCAGCACGTGGGGACTGTTTCGCGAGAGTATCGACTTGGCTCTCGATGCCGTACCCAAGGGCATCGAGTCTGAGAGCGTGCGCAGCCTGCTCGCAGGGATTCCTGGCGTGGCAGATGTTCACGAACTGCATATTTGGAACGCCAGCACATCTGAGATTTCGCTGACGGTTCACCTCGTCGTGCCCAACATCGAACTGCACGAAGGCGTGCTGCTGCAATCGTTGCAAGAACTTCGCCGCCACTGTGGCGTCGCTCACACGACTATTCAGATCGAACGCAGCAACACTTGCTGCACGTGCTAGCCCGATCCTCGTACCGCTGCGCGGGCGATGCCGACAAGCATGCGATGAAAGATCACCTCATGCAGAGGCCATACGGCATACCAATAGAGCAGGCCGCCGAGCCCCTTGGGATCGAAGACCGCCGTCTGGTGAATGGTCACATCGCCATCGCGAGGCACCACTTCAAACTCCAGCCAACCGCGACCAGGCATCTTCATCTCTGCAGCCAATCGCAAACGCCCTGGGGGCTCGTATGCTTCCACCCTCCAGCAGTCCAGCGAGTCGCCCACACGGAGACGATCTGGGTCTCGCCGTCCGCGAGACATGCCCGGCCCTCCGATTGCCAGATCTATCCAACCGCGAAGCCTCCAGAGCCAGTTGTACGCATACCAACCGTGGACTCCGCCGATCCGCTCGATTGCTGCAAACGCACGCTCCGGTTCCACCGAGACAACGATCTGCCGGTGATCCACGAGGCGTGTGCCGTCCGACCGTCCGCCATAGCGATGCGGGAGTTCTTCGGCATCGGCCAGATCGGCCCAGCGTTTACCAGCGAAAAAAGAGTCTTCTTGGGTCATGGCTTCTCGTACGGCCTCGACAAGCCCACGGGGATGTATCGGAAATTCATGCAACGCCGCATCGCTTGAGACCACGGTTGGATTCTTTAAGCCATCGATCAATTTTCTGCCAACTTTTGAATATCGGGGTGCCACCAAAGTGAGCCACAGACTGGAGAGGCGGGGTGTGAGCACCGGCACAGGAATCATGAACCGAGTCAGTCTCCGCTGTCGGGAGTACTCATGCATGATAGCGCCATACGAGACTTTGTCAGGCCCTCCGATCTCAAAAATCCGAGCCGCCGCCGGTGGCAGATCGATGGCTGCTGCTAAATAGGCCACCACATCGGCAATCGCGATAGGCTGCGTGGGGGTGCTCACCCATGCCGGGCAAACCATCACAGGCAGTCGCTCCACCAATGTGCGCACAAGATCGAAGGAAAAACTGCCCGCACCAATAATGATAGAAGCGCGAAATTCAATCACATCCAGACCGCTGGCGCGGAGGATTGCTCCCACTTCCTGTCGGCTGCGGAGGTGGGTTGAGAGCGTGCTGTCGTCAACGCCTAAGCCGCCCAAATACACGATCCGCTTCACGCCGGCAGCCTTGGCAGCTTGCGCAAACCGCTCCGCTGCAAGCCGATCGGCCCGCTCAAAATCGACGCCACTCTCCATTGAGTGCACCAGCCAGTAGGCCGTGTCGATGCCCATGCAGCCACGGGCGAGCGTTGCCGGATCGGCAGCATCTCCCACACAGATTTCCGTTGTGGCCGCTGTTTTCCCGACCAGTTTGTGCGGCCGCCTCACGAGGCATCGCACGGCATGGCCGCGACGCTCCAGTTCGCGAAGGAGACTCCCTCCCACATAGCCAGTCGCCCCAGTGAGAAGAATATTCATACGTGGAATACGTTCCGAACATTGTGAGAATCTGGGCAGGACGAAGACGCGGGCCGATTACGGGGTATCGACTTCAAATGCCCGATCCATGAGAGTCGGGTCGCCTGTTTTTAAGCCGTATAGAAACCACCGCACGCGCTGCTCGCTAGAGCCGTGCGTGAAGGCATCGGGCACGATATACCCTTGAGACTGCTTCTGAATCCGATCGTCACCAATCGCGGCGGCGGCGTTGACGGCCTCACGAATGTCGTCTTCGTCGACAATGCCAGCGTACCGTGCGACATGATGGGCCCATACGCCAGCTAGGAAGTCGGCTTGTAATTCCATGCGGACGGAGAGTTTGTTGTAATCTCGCTCAGAGAGTCGCTGCCTCATCGATTGCACCTTGTTGCTGATTCCAAGTTGGTTTTGAACGTGGTGGCCAATCTCGTGCGCGATGACATACGCCTGCGCAAAATCGCCTGGAGCACCGAACCGTCGCTTGAGTTCTTCGTAGAACGCCAAGTCGATATACACCTTCTTGTCGAGCGGGCAATAAAATGGTCCGGCTGCAGCACTGGCAAAACCGCAGGCGCTTTTCACCTGCCCCGTGAAAAGGACGAGTGTGGGTTCGGCGTAATGGCTGCCAAAAGCTTTCGGAAAAAGATTGCCCCACACGTCTTCGTTGTCGGCGACAACCACGCGAATAAATTGCGATAGTGCATCGTTGACCGGCTGTCCTGGTGCCTGCTGCGCTTGGTCCGGTGGCCTGGCTAGTTCTGGTGCAATCTGTGCGATCTGCTGTGGATCGACTCCCAGAAACATCAGTGCCAGAATCAAGAGAATCGATAGCAATCCACCGCCGACTAGCATCGGCGCTGCCCCAAACTGACGACGGTCCTCGACATTGTCGCTCTGGCGACGGCCTTCCCAACGCATGGACGTGCTCTCCGAAGAATGGGGGACGGTGGACCGATTGACACAAGCCAATACAGTAGCAAAACAACTCGCCTAGATAAGCGTCCGATGACTAGTCTTCGGGCAGCGGCTGCCCCCTAGTTTCCGGCAAAAACGCCAAGGCAACCAGCCCCACAAGAAAGATCACGCTCATATACGAACAGGCATTCCGAAAAGCCATAAGCTTGGCCTCGGGCGTAATAGCCCCAGCCTTGAGCATGGCCTGCAGGCTGCCCAGCGTAAAGGGGCCGCTGGCCGCCAGAAAGCGGCCCACGTTGTAGCAAAAACTGGTGCCCGTACTCCGCAAGCTGGTTGGAAACAGTTCAGGCAGGTAAATCGCAAAGCCTGCAAATAGGCTGAGCTGACAGGCTCCCATAATCGCACTCATCCAGATGTCGCCGCGACCATTAAACAATTGAAAATAGCCGACTGTAGCCACCATCGCCGCTACAAATCCGATCGCAAAGGCTGGCTTGCGGCCAATGCTCTGCGCCACTCGCGTGAAGAGCAGGCAGCCAAAAAAAGCGCCTATGTTTTGAACGATTGAATTGACGCCGATCCAAAACGTTCTATGGCCAGCGATTTCCGCTTCGGGCACACCGTCGGCCAGTAGCGACCGTGCCATGACGTCGCCCACCAATTCGGGACTAAAAAACCCGATGCCCCACAGGCCAATCACGCCAGACACACACAGCATCATTCCAGCCAGAGCGCGGCCACGCCAGCGCACATCCCCGAGGAGCGCGCCGTACGATCCAAATTTCACGCCAATAGCCTTGCCCGCGGCCCTCGCCTGCACCCATTTTTCTGGCTCCTTCAGCCTCAACTGAATAAAGACGCAGAGAAAAGCCGGAACCGAACCGAACAAAAACATATATTTCCACGCCGTACCAGGCTCGATTGTTCGAATCGCCTCAAGATGGCCCAAAGACATGCTCACCACTCCGGCGGTGATATTGCCCACGGCCGAGAGCGCCTGCAATAAACCCAGCGCGCCGGTACGCGATCGATCCGGCAGCGTGTCTGCAACAAGGGCAACAGCCAACCCGAAGACACCGCCCACACCTAAGCCAGTGAGAAAACGGAAGATCGCGAAATCAATCCAGCCTTTTGAAAAGGCGGAAAGCCCCGTGCAGACCGAATAGATGAGCACCGTCAGTGCAAGCATTTTCGCCCGGCCGAGACGATCCCCAAGAGATCCGAAAACGAGACCACCCATCGCCCACCCAGCCACAAAGATGCTCGTGGCATAGCCGCCGTACATAATCGGGTCCATCCCTGGCGGCAGCAGCGATTTCATTGCTGAATTGCGCGCGAGTAAGAACAGCTGCTGGTCGAGGCAGTCGAAGAGCCACGCCAACGACGCGACAGTGAAGACAAACCAGTGGTAGGTGGTGAGGCCTCGGTACCACACTCCTGAAGATGCCGATGACGAGGATGATTGGGTGCGGGGCAAATCGGCCATGGGGTCTTGATTTCCGTTGTCGTTAGTGAATGCCGGTTGGTGTACGGCTCGTTCGGATTAGCCCAGTTCAGACTCGATGCGTTGCATATACTGAATGCTCTCGCGGGCGAGGCGTTCGGCCCCAGGGGCATAGTCGAACACCTCAACGCTCACCCAACCGGCATAGCGAACTTCGTTGAGCGCCCCGAAAATCGGCGTGTAATCAATCGCACCGAATCCTGGTCCCTGCAGGTTGACATCGTTGGCGTGGAAGTGTTCGAGGTGGCTGGCACTGGCCAAAATAACTTTTGGGATCGGCTCCTGCTCGCTGGACATCGCCTTGACATCCAGCAGCAGCCTCACGTGAGGCGAGCCAATGGAGTCGATCAACCTGCGAGTTTCGGCGGCGGTCGTGAGGACGTCTGTTTCAGCCGGAGTCAGCGGCTCCAACGCCACGACGGTGTCGGTGGCTTCTAGGACGGGAATCAATTTTGAAAACACTTCGTGCAGGTGCTGCGTGGCTGCTTCGAGCGAAACCCCTGGCATGAGGCTGCGCTGACTTGGCGAACCAAACACAAGGACACGGCCCCCGAGATCAGCGCAGAGTCGCGCTAACTCACCTAGATAATCGACCGTGTGCTGCCGTACCGCTGGGTCGGGATGGGCGACGTGAAAGTCTGTCTTTGCCAAAAGCCAGTGCAGGCCGACGCAGTCAAGACCTGCGCGGGCGATGGTGCGGCGGATCTCGCTGCGCATTGCCGTCGGTACATCAGTGGCACGTGAGGCCAACGTGAACGGAGCAATCTCAATCCCCGTGTAGCCGCATGCAGCGGCGAAGTCACAGGCCTTGGCCAGCGGCCAATCCACAAACGTTTCATTGCAGATGGAATAATTCATAGTCGGTACCGAACACTGTCAGCCAAAGAGATATAGATCGGATGGAATAGGCCAGTAGAGTATCATGGATTCTTTACGCGTGCCGCTTTGCCGGTGCGGGCGGACTCATAACAGGCCTCCACAATCGCTACGGCTTTACGTCCTTCTAGGCCGTCCAGCGGAGGAGTCTGACCAGCCTTGATGGCGTCCAGAAAATCGATGAAATTACGAGTGTGGCAGGCGTAGTTGATCGCCATGGGATCGGCCGCACCGCCCGAGGTGCTGCTGGAACCGGCAAACCGGCTGCGGATGGCTTCGTCGTCAGTCGCTGCTGTGCGAAACTGCCAGCCCAGGAGTTGCTCTTCCAGAATCTCGGCTGTGCCGTCGCGGCCACCAAAAAGAAATCGTCGCAACTGGCCCGGATACAGACTCGTAGCGGCCAACAACTGCCCCACAGCCCCGTTTCTGAAACGCAGAACTGCGACGCAGGTATCTTCCACTTCCAGCCGCTCGGCAGCATGCGACCGGATGGCAGTGAGCGAGAAAACGCTCTCCACAGGATTTTCCCAGGGCGCAAGCCCAGAGATCGTAGCCCCAACGATCCACTGCAGGGCATCCACGCCGTGGATCGACTGGTTCATCAGTGCACCACCGCCGTCAAGTAATTTCGTGCCCTGCCATCGGCCCTGTCCGTAATACGCATCGTCTCGCCACCAGGGCACGTAGCTCGCTGCAATCGCAATCGGGCCAAAGCGACCCGCCGCCGCCGCATCGCGTACCGTGCGCACCACTGGGTTAAAACGCTGTGGGAAAATCGTGCCCAGCGTAATGCCAGCCTTCTGTGTGACCGCCAGCATTCGGTCAATTCGCTTGAGCGAGATTTCCAGCGGCTTCTCGCATATCACTGGCACGCGCTGTCTGGCCGCGGCCATGACTGCTTCAAGATGACTGCCGGAGGGAGTGGCCACGGTGACAAAGTCGGGCTTTTCCCGACGCAGCATCCGAGCGTTGTCGTCGTACCACGTGCAGCCAAACTCGGCGGCAAAGGCTCTGCCTTTCTCCTCGGTGCGGCACGTCGCAGCAACGAGGTTCACGCCCTCGATATCAGCTAGAGCCCGTGCGTGCATCCTTGCAATTGCACCGATTCCTATGATTGCAGCCCGCATGCAAACGCACTCCTCATTGTTGGCTCGAGACCCGCCCTCAGGCAGGCGTGGGCTGCCTGAGCCAGACGGAATAAGCCCAAAGGATTGTGCGCGATTCAAGCCTCTTTCCAAAGGAGACCGTGTTTTTCAGGGATCGCCAGCGGGGCCGCCATCAGGAGGCCCCAAACGAGCGAGGCGATGCCGAGCCATCAGCCATGAAGGGGCTTCGTGTGACTCATCTCCTTACTTCGACTGATAGAACCAATCAAACCAGCGATCGCAGAGCCGATGGGCCTGTGGAAAACGGCAGTGGTCGTGGCTCCCAGTGTGTGGTGCGCACGGGCCACTGTAGATCGGTCCGCCTGACGGCACTCCTCGCACTCCCACAAGGTCGTACGGTTGCGGCGGCATGCTGGGATGACACGGCGGCGGCGGCACGCACGTCGGGAGCGCCCGTGGCTCACCGCAATCGTGCAAATATTCCACGCCCGTCACCCAGTCGGCAAACGTGTCGCTCCGAGCGGGGAGCATCTCGGCCAAAATCTCTTCGGCTTCTCGGCCTGTCGTGGAAGGATCGATCTTGGGTG